>NZ_JBFRLX010000418.1:0-222 GCF_041470165.1 Vibrio sp. 10N.286.46.A8 | reverse complement strand
GATAGCTGCAGCAACAGCATCTTTCTTAGCGTCGCTAGAGTTTTCAACCGGAGCTTCAGAAGCAGATTCCGCTTGCTGAGCTTTCTTTGCTTTAGCGCGAGCAATAGCGGCAGCAACAGCATCTTTCTTAGCGTTACCTGATTTTTCAACCGGAGCGTCAGAAGCCGATTCCGCTTGTTGAGCTTTCTTCGCTTTAGCACGAGCGATAGCTGCAGCAACAGC
>NZ_JBFRLX010000417.1:0-280 GCF_041470165.1 Vibrio sp. 10N.286.46.A8 | reverse complement strand
CACTAGAAATGCCATTACTAATGGAGATCCTAATAATATAATCAACACTTTAAATATTGAATATTTTACAAACTCAGACAATCTTATAACTACATAAGCCTGAAAAGGGCTTGATAAAATAAAACATAATCTTATCACCCTAACCTGCCAGAATATGGCAAGGAATAAATTCAATAAGAAAATAATATACAAGATTGTACAATGATGATTATTAACTCTAAAAAAAGGATACAATAAAGCAGGGATGACCAGTAACACATAATTATCAATAGATAATAAT
>NZ_JBFRLX010000416.1:0-303 GCF_041470165.1 Vibrio sp. 10N.286.46.A8 | reverse complement strand
AAGAAGAGTACCAAATATTTCTAATGGATAACCCTGTTTTTTTAAACCCATTAGCTAGTAAGCTAATACCAAAGAAAAAATTAGGAGAAGAGTTTATTACTGACTATGTTCTTGAAACGCTTTCCAGTGAATATATTTTAGTTGAAATAGAAAAACCTTCAGATCAAATATTCACTAAATCCAATGACTTTCATCATAAGTTTACCCATGCTTTTGGGCAAGTTCTGGATTTTATTGAATGGGTGGAGCAAAATATTGCGTATGCCCAAAAGAAATTACCTAATATATCCTCCCCTACAGGTC
>NZ_JBFRLX010000415.1:0-230 GCF_041470165.1 Vibrio sp. 10N.286.46.A8 | reverse complement strand
GAGTTGGGGATCTCTTACAAGCATGACGACCATCTTTTCTTCAGACATAAAAAAGCCGCTGACGAATCAGCGGCTTTTAAAAACATTAGCGAGTGGCTAAAAAAGAATTACTTCTTCTTTTTCACTGCTTTCTTATTTGGAAGGTCAGTGATTGAACCTTCGAATACTTCCGCAGCAAGACCAACAGACTCGTGTAGAGTTGGGTGAGCGTGGATAGTCAGTGCGATATC
>NZ_JBFRLX010000414.1:0-478 GCF_041470165.1 Vibrio sp. 10N.286.46.A8 | reverse complement strand
TGTTAATCTGTTAATCTGCGCCAAAATAGAATAGGTATGCTCTTTTATCATTCGATTATCACAATCCAAATCAAGCAAACGCACGCTTCGAAGAGTTGGACTATCATAAGACTTGTAATTGACGACATTTAGGTCGTAATAGGTGTCATCAAAAACATATAACGCTGAAATACGACAGGAAGATAACATAGCAGTGATAGCATAATTCTTTCCCAATATATCTCATTCAACATCTTACCTTCATATACCACCTCTTACTTTACGCCTTAAATTAGCTTGCATTTTGGCTTCAATATAAGCAACAAACCTTTTAATAATATTGTTTCTTCGACCACTTTTGTTAGAATTCGAAAGTCTATGCTTAGCAGATATGTACTTTAGATAGTCTACAGTATGCCCACATTTATTCCTTAATATATATTCAACATTAAACATATTTTCATAAGGTTACTTGATCATTCGTATTCTTCATTTATAC
>NZ_JBFRLX010000413.1:0-270 GCF_041470165.1 Vibrio sp. 10N.286.46.A8 | reverse complement strand
CTCAGGGTCGCCTTTTTTCTACTTACCAAATGCTCCATCTTAAAAAACAGCGTAAACACACAGTTTATTGATATGTGAACAAAAACATAGACAAAAGAAGACTGGATTTCAATCGCGGTTATGCACGATTATTAACTAGAAAATTAGAGCTATATTTCATTATTTTTATGTTTTTCAGTTGGTTATGTTGAGTGTTTGAGATATTCTAAATGTATTAATTCGTGCTGGCACGATATCGAAATGTTATGTATAACCAGAAGGCTACTAAAG
>NZ_JBFRLX010000412.1:0-290 GCF_041470165.1 Vibrio sp. 10N.286.46.A8 | reverse complement strand
TTATGATTAAAATCACACCAATTATGTCTCTATTAATAGCAGCATATGATATCTGTGACAAAAGCTCAGCACTGCATCAACATATGAATTACAACTACCCATAAAGTATTAACAAAAAACATAACAGCTTATTTCACTTTTTGTTACTCAATTCAAACGTGAAATCAAAGTTTTCATTTTTGAGGGAGCTATTCAGCTTTTTTTATCGACTCGCTCAAAGAGTTGTTATTCAATAGAAAGCAAAAAATCCCAGCGCTTATGCAACTGGGATCTTTAAAAATGAATAAATT
>NZ_JBFRLX010000411.1:0-485 GCF_041470165.1 Vibrio sp. 10N.286.46.A8 | reverse complement strand
GTAATCATCAAGGTATTTCATCACTTCTTCTGGAACATTGACTTTATCAATGCTAGCATTTTCAGAATGGTTAAAATCAGAGGGAAAAAAGTCTTTGTTTACACCCAAGAAATTATAGGCTTTAGATAAAACAGCTATGTCCTTAGTAATACTTTCGGTGGAGAGTAGTAGTATATTAGATTTGGGGAAATAATTTTCATAAAGCTCGACATAGTTCCTATATAACCCTCTACTTAAATAATCAAACGGATCGGTAGACAAAGGATTATCAAGCTTTGGCGCGGGCTTTTCATTGAGTATGGCTTCACGAATACTTCTAGTTTCCAAACCATTGTTAACGGAAAATTGGTAATTTGATATAGCTCTTTTAGCTGGGTTCCGTAACATCATGATAATTTTGGCATTAGGAAACATCATTGATATTCGTTTTGCAGCCAGTTCATATTCGATATAGGACGTACTCTTTTCGCCACATGCAAGTATAC
>NZ_JBFRLX010000410.1:0-644 GCF_041470165.1 Vibrio sp. 10N.286.46.A8 | reverse complement strand
GGAAAGGAGCAAGGTATTCATGCGCATTTTTGATCATCTGTTCAGACTCTTTAGGGTTGTCTAAATAGTATTTAATTTTTTGCTCAAAATCCGACCAGTCATCCTTCACCTCTACATAATGTATGCCTGGCTGCAGAGTGCCTTCCATAAACCACGTTTCAAATTTCATTTTTGGAGTAACGACAAGTGAGTTTGAAGACATTGCCCACTTCAAGTTTGATGCAACATCGTTCCCTTCAAGGCAAATAATGAATTTGTATTGAAGCTGCTCTTCGACTGTCATAAATGGTTGTTGCCACTCTGGGTTTTGCTCTGAAGTATTCGATTGACCTGCATTCATCAGTGGATGACCATACAGAGTTTTCATAAAACGAATTCTATGTGGTTGAGTCACAGCACCACGAAATACGGCCATATTTTTTTTATCAGAAAAACTTAAGCTATCATCCACGAATCGGAAATGACGACGCTTATCTAATTTAAATAGTACAGAGTTACTATTGTTCCCATCAATCGGACGAGCTTTAAATAACGTTGGAACTGGCTCTATATGCGTTTCATCACCAAAGTAGTAACTGAAACGAAAGTACTTTGGAAAATAATGAAGAAACTCTTTAAGATCAAAGAAATAAGATGTATAGCCT
>NZ_JBFRLX010000409.1:0-352 GCF_041470165.1 Vibrio sp. 10N.286.46.A8 | reverse complement strand
GTCCTTACTACCACCGTTTCTCACTACGTCCAATCTACTTGTTCGCAGAAGCGATTGAACGTCGTCAGCCAGATCTTGGTATTTACGAATTCAACGACTCAGTGATCAAGACAACGTCTTACGCGGTATTCAAAACGGCATTCCCAGACGGTACATTGCCAGCTCTGAACGATTCATCGAAGACGATTTCTATTAACGATGAAGGCGTTATTATGGCAACGTCTGTGTGTTACCACCGCTATGAGCAGACTGAAACTTTACTTGGTATGGCTAATCACCAACAAGATGTTTGGGTCCATGCTTCAGGTAAAACGCTATCTGACGCTGTCAATGCAGCAGACGACATCAAAGC
>NZ_JBFRLX010000408.1:0-372 GCF_041470165.1 Vibrio sp. 10N.286.46.A8 | reverse complement strand
GAAACTGAGAAAGTTGAATCGCCTGTTGTAGCAGAAGCAGTGCAAGTAGAAGCAACGCCAGTTGTTGAAGCAGAAGCTCCTAAAGCGGCACCAAAGGCAGCTGTTGCTAAAAAACAAGCAGGTTCACCAATGACTAAAGCTCCTGGTCCTCAAGAGATCAAAGAGATTCAAGTTGTTGCGGCTCCATTCCGTACTGAGCGTTTTGTATCGAAAGGTGCAGGTAGCCAATCAGCGTCAAATAAAGCCGGCGCAGGCATGACTAAACCTCAATACTAATGAGCTTCGCAGAGTAATCTGCAGAGAACTATCTAAGGGCGACTTATTCATAAGTCGCCCTTTTTTTATATCCACAGTTCCGATTAGTTATAATAG
>NZ_JBFRLX010000407.1:0-650 GCF_041470165.1 Vibrio sp. 10N.286.46.A8 | reverse complement strand
GTACCAACCACATTGCTCGGCAAGTTTTATGAAGCCTTCTCCTTCGGGCGTCGGCAGTATAAAACTGGCGGTGGCGGCATCAGTTGTTATCTCGAAACAACACTGGGCAAGTTGAAGGTGATCCAAGCTGTCGGTGTGTCTAGCGGTGGCTCTTTGACTTTGCTGTGCCTGTTCACCAGAGTTGAAGTAGGGCGGATTACAAATTATGGCATCAAATTGCTGCGAGAAATCCGTGGTTAACACGCTGTCGTGATGAAGGGAGATACGATCTTGCCAAGGCGACTGCTCAATATTGACTGTGGCAGCATCAATGGCGTGCTGATCAATATCGATCGCAGAGATTGAAGTATCCTCAAAACGCTGCGCAGCCATCAAGGCCAACAGACCTGTTCCTGTCCCTATATCGAGTACTAATGATTCAGGGGCAAGGTTAATCCATGATCCGAGTAGTACTCCATCGGTGCTAACAGGCATGCCGCTCTGTCCTCCGTAAATAGAGAACCTCTTAAAATTGAAGCTTTTAGTATTTATCGTTTTGTCTTTCATGAATATTCTGATTATCGAGATATTTTAAGTGATTAGCTCTAATGTTAACTATTTGTGTAAATTAATATTCTAATTGCTTATCTATTGTTGCTAACAATGATTGG
>NZ_JBFRLX010000406.1:0-1277 GCF_041470165.1 Vibrio sp. 10N.286.46.A8 | reverse complement strand
AACTAAATGAGTCGCGACTTATAGGTAGAAACGAGCACCAATAGTCCACTTGTCGTCAGTTTTTCTGTTGTCTGCATCGTTTAGATCAAACTGATAGCCAGTGTAGCCAACAACATTACTCGTAAAGTTGTATTCCGCTTGTAGAGCTAGCTCTTCACGGTCAGTTTGTGTTGCCGCGCCTTTCGTCGCTTCGCCTTCAACAACTTCGTAGTTAACGCTTAAGTTTAAGCTGTTCGCTAAAGCGTAAGCCGCTAGCAATTCATATGCATCACTTTCTTCAAGGCCTACGTTCATGTTTTCGTTTGAAGCGTAGATACCTGCTAGGTATAAACCTGAGCCGTAAGAACCGTATGCAGCAGAAACTAGGTGAGATTCAGCCGTCTTAGAAACACCACCCTCTTTGAAGTCACCAGTGTTGAAGGCATAACCCAATTTAACACCAGCGATTGAGTAACCAAGAGTCGCTTGAATACGGTCATCGTAAGACACCGTTGAACGAGTAGTAACAACAACACCACCAAGAACGTTTTCAGTGTCAGTCGTTACGTCATTGCTGCCCTGCCAACCTAGACCAAAGCTAAGCTCACCCGCTTCACCAAAATCAAATCCGTTGCGGTAACTTGCCATTTTGTCTGCACGACCAGTACCTAGAGCACCGTGGTTGTCGTATAAGAAATCGTTCGCGAAAGCGATCGGCATATCAGTAGCTGAAGCTACATCGTAGTATGGCGCCCACTGCGTACCTGCAACAGCACGACCTAGCTCATCATGAGTTAAACCTACGTAACCAAGACGAGTAGTAAACGATTCGTCACCACCGTTTAGGTAATTAAGCGCCCATTCGCCTTTAGCGTCAGCTGTGAAGCCATTGCCTAATTCTTGCGTAGCATTAAAGTTGATGCGTGGTGAGTTTGTACCAACATCCGTATCGCCTTTCTCTGAACCATTCAGGTTTACAGAAACGTGACCACCAACAGAGAAGGCTGTACCGTCTTCGTTATAAAGCTCTACCGCAACTGCCTGTGTACCAAATACTGCACCAGAAATTGCTAGCGCTAAAAGTTTCTTATTCATTGTCATATCCATTTGTAACTGGGAGAGTGATTCCATAACAACCTCGTGCTTACGGAGAGGTTGTTACCTGCATTTAACAAGTGGGAAGACACTAATATACGACTGACAAAAAAGTTGCATTAAAATATATAAAATAAAAAAAATCACGCTATAAAAATAAAAAAAAACCATTAAAAACAAATCATTAATAACAAACCGTAAGC
>NZ_JBFRLX010000405.1:0-502 GCF_041470165.1 Vibrio sp. 10N.286.46.A8 | reverse complement strand
GCGATAATCCGGCTAAGAAGCTAATTCGTGGTATCGGTATGAAGCTTGCTGGTCAATTACCGGGTGCGAAAGATGAGATAATGAAGCAGCGCTGGGGTTGTCGGGCAACCTTCCGGATTTAGCTAAGCGCCCCGTAGTACACCGATAGTCGCGTGAGATGGATTGCTGTTGATGGTCAGTAGCTAAAGTTGATAGCAATTAACGACATCACGAACACGAAAAAAGGGTTGGCATAATGCCAACCCTTTTTGTTTTTAATTCTTTAGACTATCAGATCATGCGTACGCGCAGCGCAGTTTCATGATTTCACTATTTATTTCTTTTACGGTTTGGAAGTGACGCTTCTCTGCTCGGTCTGGTAGTACGAGTTTACCGTTATCAAACTCAAATTTACCTACGCCGTAAATGTAGATTCGTCCTTTGAAAAGTCGACTTACATGTTTAGCAATCATACTCGGTGTATAGCGCTTAAACAGTCTCATTTTTAATTATCCTTATATTT
>NZ_JBFRLX010000404.1:0-1173 GCF_041470165.1 Vibrio sp. 10N.286.46.A8 | reverse complement strand
CAAGTATACCTGGTTCTATATTTTTGAAATATTTAGTAAGATAATTATCTTTTTTATTATCAAATATGTCATTTAGAAAATATTTCGGCTCTGGCTTGACAGGCTCAGCCATTTTTATTTCTGGGTGCTGCTGCAGCATCTTGTACAACCATGTGGTACTACTTCTTTGAGCTCCAACAATAAAGAACTGATTCATTCGACTTCCTCAGCTATATGATAAGAACAATCGTGAGACAATGTTTTAGAAATACGAATAACATACTCTCCTAAAACACCTAAAATTAATATAATAAAGCCATTTAGAAAAGATAGTAGTGCTACAAGTGTAGTCCAACCTTGAACATCACTGCCATAAACCAGTTGATTAATTATCATGAATAGGCCCCAAGAAAAACTAGCTACTGATATAACGACACCGACAACAGAGAGCGCTTTGAGTGGATATGATGAATAATTAAATAACAATCGACTTATCAATATCAGGATTTTTCCTAGTGAGTAATTCGATTCTCCGTCATCTCTTTTTGCATGCTTAGTTAAGGTGTTACCAATCTTACTAGCATGCATGAGTAGTAACCCTGGGATATATGGCTCATTTACTCGATATTTAATAACTCTTTTAGCTAGTGATTTGGTAAATATACGAAAATTTGTTAGGACGATGTTATCTGGCTTGCCAAATATTTTATTGTTCAGCCAATCAACAACTTTCGTCCCAAGTTTTCTATAAGAAGCATGCTTCTTTTGTTCAAATTCCGCAAAAACTAAATCGTATCCCTCTTCTATCTTATTCAGAAGTTTCTTGATTTCACTTGGGGGATTCTGCAAATCATCATCCATTGTTATAACATAATCACCTGTCGACTTTTCAATACCACACATAACTGCAGTATGTTGGCCATAGTTTTTAACAAGATCTATCGATTTTACTTCATTAATGCTTTTTGCTAAACCAGAGATCACACTCCAACTGTCATCAGGACTACCATCATTAACTAAAATAATCTCAAACTTAGACGTTAGTTTAGTAACTTCCTTAATGATTTCATTTACAGTTTTCGTCACAAACGATTGACTATTATAAACGGGGATTACAATAGATAGTTTTATTTCTTTTTTAATTGTCTGAGTCATAATGATTCTTTTAGAGTTAAGAGATGATAACTTCTACTT
>NZ_JBFRLX010000403.1:0-434 GCF_041470165.1 Vibrio sp. 10N.286.46.A8 | reverse complement strand
CGTATATTTCGGCTGAAAGCCTGTTCCTGATCTTGCTGTTTATCTGGGTGGGTACAGGCACTGTGTTTCTGCTTTCAGAATTACACCGCTCAAGAAAACGTATCGCGATCGCTGAAAAAAGACACCATCACTTAAAAAACGTCAATCGGGCATTGAGAGAGCAAAACTTCGAGTTTTCTGAAAAGGCTCATCGTGATGAATTGACAGGGATACTTAACCGACACGCGATTCGTGATTGGTTGAAAATGCAGTCGCAACAGGTGAAGCAAGGCCACGGCAAGTTAAGTATGCTCTACCTGGACATTGACTATTTTAAAAGTGTGAATGACAAATACGGACACCTGATGGGTGATCATATCTTGCGTGAATTCAGTATGGTGGTTGGCAGCTCTATCAGTGCGACGGACAAACTTGTGCGTTGGGGTGGTGAAGAG
>NZ_JBFRLX010000402.1:0-420 GCF_041470165.1 Vibrio sp. 10N.286.46.A8 | reverse complement strand
AAGCGACAACCGTGCTGCAAAAGCGTACTACCAACGAGCACTTATTAGTAACCTGCTTAATCCTAAAGCGTTGGTTTTTTTCGTGATGTTCTTACCGCAGTTTGTATCGACGAGTATTGAAGCGACTTCGGGTGAGCAGATGCTCGTTCTGGGTTTATTGCTGAATGTGCTAGGTTTGACGTTCAACTTTTTACTTGTGGCGTTAGTGGGTACTATTGGTAAATCTTTGGTAGAAAATGCTAAGTTTCGTACCTATCAGCAAAAAGTGATGGGCGGAGTTTTCATCGTGTTAGCGGTGTGGATGTTGTCTTCTTTCTTTACCTCGTAGACTGCAACTCAAACAGTTTATCGGGGTTGGCCGCCGATACAAAAATGGACGCTTCGAGCGTCCATTTTTTATGTCTATCAGTTACATATTGT
>NZ_JBFRLX010000401.1:0-278 GCF_041470165.1 Vibrio sp. 10N.286.46.A8 | reverse complement strand
TCGGCTTAAGAAGGGTCACTATTACTAATGCACTATACGTGCCAACTTTAAATATACGTATATACTACGCATCTGAACACGTATTCGCCATAAATGCTTGTTTGTTTTGCAAACTGAAATTGCAAATTGCAAAACCCAACAAATCGCTAGTGATTATGTTGTTATTAATAGATCATTAAAGATTAATTTCTCTTCCTATAAATACCTACTTTTCAATAAATTCGATAGCTTCAACTCTGAAGAAACCTCTTCTTGTTTGCTTAGGGCGTGTTGATCTT
>NZ_JBFRLX010000400.1:0-344 GCF_041470165.1 Vibrio sp. 10N.286.46.A8 | reverse complement strand
TCTCTCCGACCGCACCATCATTGAATAGAACCCAGCTTTTTAGCTGGGTTTTGTTTTATCTGGAATATGTAAATCTGCAAGCCAAGTCACCAAGTATTCTCTCCTATAACCTCACTTTTACTACAATTTTATTAGACAATGTCTGCTCCATTTTCTAACTGAGTATGACTGCCTATGAAAACCCTCCCTTTAACGATCGGTTGCTACACAGATTCTCCAAGTAATAGCCAAGGTGTATATCAAACTCAGTTAGATCTAGAAACGGGAACGCTGTTGCCTTTAGAGCTTATAGCGGCCTGCACTAACCCCTCGTTTATTACCACGACAAAGTTGGGGGTCTACAC
>NZ_JBFRLX010000399.1:0-319 GCF_041470165.1 Vibrio sp. 10N.286.46.A8 | reverse complement strand
GAATGTCGGCTAATTCAGGTTCTAAGACATCGCCTGCATCCATTGATAGCATCTGCCCCAGTTTCATTGCTGCACCGCGCAGGTGTGCGAGTTGATCGGTTAGACGAGCAATGTTTTGTGGCGTTAGCAGTAAGTCTTTTGCTTTAGGCCTGTTGCCTCGTGCTATTTGCTTGGTGCCTTCCGTTAGCACATTACCCGCGACCCTTGTTGCCAGCGAGGCAAACTTACTGAATCTAGAAATTCGATGAGTGGGAAGGTTTCTCTCTTTTGCCGACATAAAGGTTCTCACTTAGTTATCAAGATTGATACCAATCGTAGT
>NZ_JBFRLX010000398.1:0-413 GCF_041470165.1 Vibrio sp. 10N.286.46.A8 | reverse complement strand
ATTTTGGATGTGGTTACTCCAATTTTAACCTTTTATCAGAAAAATATTTTGATTTTATTAAGCTAGATAAGTCGTTACTACAAAAATGTCAGGAAGATATTGTGGCCAATGAGACACTTAAGTTTATGGTTAAGCTATCTGAGCGTATTGATGTAACCTTGATTGTCGAAGGCGTTGAAAATCCTCAACATCTACGACTACTTCCAAAAAAATCTAACATCTTATTCCAAGGCTTTCACTTTTCCAAACCAAGAAGGTTAATTAGTAATATGAAAACAGGTTGACATATATGGGTAATAATATGTGAAGGGCTGTAAATGACATTAAACAAAATCGAATTCGTTAACTAATTTAAGAGTATTACTATTTTAATATTTTTAAATCTCAACAAATAATAGAGATCCATTTAAATG
>NZ_JBFRLX010000397.1:0-263 GCF_041470165.1 Vibrio sp. 10N.286.46.A8 | reverse complement strand
GTATTGCTTTAATTTATAATGAGTTAGCTTGAAATTAGATAATTCTGAAAGTGTCAGTATGTCGACACAGTCTCAAGCTCTACAAAGATACATTAAAGAATCGTGCCAAGAACCCAGGTTCTTGCATATCTTTCTGCACACCCGTACCTGAGTACTGAATTCGTGCATTCGAAACACGGTTCGAAGCAATGGTATTCTCAAAGTCGATATCATCAGGGCGGATGGTGCCACTTAAGCGAATGTACTCATCACCCGTATTCAAC
>NZ_JBFRLX010000396.1:0-400 GCF_041470165.1 Vibrio sp. 10N.286.46.A8 | reverse complement strand
GCCACCCCGTTTTTTCGATGAGTTTAGGCACATTTGGCCTATCAAGGCTTTCCACTAACAATGCTAAATATAGCCGCCTTGCAAAAACAGGACTCAACTCCATTGACACCTCCTATATATGTGCAACTCAATTATTTCTTTTTTTGCTGACAACATGTTGAGGCTGATCAATAAGTCTCCAATAGTGACATTTTCTTACTGTTTTTTTTCACTCTATGAAATATTCCTCACTCTATTTTGTCTGAATTGCCGCTTCCTGATAGGATTCAACTCATAACAACGAAATAAAATCACCCAAAGGAAGAATAATGACTATCACTATGTTTGGCATTCCGAATTGCGACACCATCAAAAAAGCAAAAAAATGGCTAGAAGCTGAAGGTATCGAGTTCGAATTTCA
>NZ_JBFRLX010000395.1:0-218 GCF_041470165.1 Vibrio sp. 10N.286.46.A8 | reverse complement strand
CTATCACACCGGATGCCGATTTCAATGGCGATATTGACCTAAGCTTCGACCTTTCTGATGGTACTGAAACGGTTGTTGCAACAGCCGACCTTACTGTGAATCCAGTGAATGACATCGCAGTTGTAGAAGATGTCGCTTACACCATTGAAGAAGACGGTTCACTTACCTTTACAGACGAGCAACTGCTAGCGGGTGCTTCTGATATTGATGGTGATGAG
>NZ_JBFRLX010000394.1:0-561 GCF_041470165.1 Vibrio sp. 10N.286.46.A8 | reverse complement strand
GTACATCAACTTCTTCCACAATATTCCACACTCCTAAAGACTTTTCCAAAATCAATATCGTTTCAGAGAGCTCACATACCACATAAGCTCTATCTTCAACTTGGTTAAAGGTTAGATGACGAGGTCCATTCCCTGCACGCACTTTGATAGATTGCATTGGTTCATCAAGGAACTCTTCTTGCTCTTCGTCAAAGCAATAGAAGTTGATTCGATCGGTTCCGAGATCGACGGTCACAAACTGCGGAGAGTTCTTTAGGAAAAGGCTTTGATGTGCATGTGAGCCCGTTTGTCTTTCTGCATTAGGTCCAGAACCAACCATTTTGAGTATTTTGAGCCGTTTATCGATATTGCCATTGATACTTAAACTAAAGATATCGAATGTCCCTGATGAATATTGCGATGTAATAGCAAACTTATTGTGGGGATCTATCGTGATATGACAAGGGTGATCTCCTGAGGTTGGCCCTGTATTTGACGCTATTGTTGAATCAGAATTCGGTATATGAATCAGTTGTGGTTGCATCTTTTGGTCAACTTCAGAAGCTGTGTAGACCCCCAACT
>NZ_JBFRLX010000393.1:0-755 GCF_041470165.1 Vibrio sp. 10N.286.46.A8 | reverse complement strand
GCTCAAATGAGCGGCGTTTTTTCGTGTCAGTTTTTGAGGAATTAGGAGTTAAGACTTAAAAAACCAAATGTAACTTACGAATAATTCATTTAATAAGCAGTTATTTAATAAGCAAAGCGAGTCTCTTCTTTAAATAAGCTAGCTATAACCTCTTGGTATTGCATAAGGTTAAACGTAGAGTTGTCATTGTTATATTTTTGTTGCTTGTTTGCTAAATATGGTTGAGACACTAACGACGTAACCAACATCTGGTAATAATGAAAGTTTGACTCGTTACAGCCATCAACTAAATAAAGAAGATTTTCAAGAGTCTTATTGTAGGTGTAACCAAACTTAGACTCTTTAAGGCGTTGAACATTTTCGTAATTGTATGAGCTTCCGCCAAAAGTGAATAGTAAAAAGATGTTAGGCGAAGCTTCCCAAAACTCGATAAGTTCAGAAAGTAAGTGTTGTAGTTGTATTCCATCCACTCTCTGATACTTTGAGAACTGATCTTGAAAACGACTTGTATGCTCTTCGATGAGCTGATCAAACAATTGCTCTTTGTTATTAAAGTAATAAAGAATTAACGCGGGGCTTACACCCGCAGACTTAGCAATAGACCGAATTGAAACTTTACTATAAGGCTGAGAAATAAATAGCTTTTCTGCTGAGCTCAAGATTTTTGTTCTTTTGTCATTTAGCATCAGATTGTATCCTCACCTATTTGTTTATATTACCCGCGCATTCTATAACTCAACCAAATAATCTCAACA
>NZ_JBFRLX010000392.1:0-239 GCF_041470165.1 Vibrio sp. 10N.286.46.A8 | reverse complement strand
TGGAGCGATACATCGGGTTCGAACCGATGACCTCAACCTTGGCAAGGTTGCGCTCTACCAACTGAGCTAGTATCGCATAAGCTAACCGTTCATCTTTTCTGCTACAAAGCATCAAATCAACGTTCAACTGTAATGTGGTTGCGGGAGCCGGATTTGAACCGACGACCTTCGGGTTATGAGCCCGACGAGCTACCAAACTGCTCCATCCCGCGTCCGGATGCATTGTTTAAGTCAATGAG
>NZ_JBFRLX010000391.1:0-951 GCF_041470165.1 Vibrio sp. 10N.286.46.A8 | reverse complement strand
AAGGTCAACAGCCCCTAGCCTTTATCAAATTACCGTTATAGAACTGACGGTTTGCCTTTCATCATGCGCTTGCCTTCTCGCTTAATACATTCAGCAAGTGGGTTTTCTGCCATATCCGCACGCCAAATAAACGAAAGCGTACGTTCCATTTCAAGCTCAGGAACATTCAAAGTAACGAGCTGGCCAGATTCAACAAACTGCTCGACATCGAGATAAGGTAAACACGTTAAATATGGGCCGTTTGCTACCAAACTTCTTAAAACAGGAACGTGTTCATATTCACGCCAAACATCAAGATCACCAATTAAATGATGAATAGAGCTATCAAAAACTTTGCGAGTACCTGAACCATGTTCACGCAATACCCACTTCGCTTGTTCTAGTTGCGCCAAACTGACACGTTCACGCTTTGCAAATGGGTGATGAGCCGATGCAACCACCGTTAAATGGTCGGTACACCACACTTCTTGATGAACTCGGTTATCGTCGCAGCGACCTTCGATAACGCCAAGGTCATATTGGTAATCTAATACGCCATCTATAACCGCATCGGTACTTTGTACACCAAGAGAGATTCGCATCTCTGGAAAGTCGTTATCAATTATACTGATGAGGTCTGGAACCAGGTGTTCTGCCGGGGTTTGGCTCGCACCGAGTTTGAGCTCTCCACTCAATAAATGCTGCTCGTAAAACCCCATTTCAATTTGCTGTGCATCTTGCAGTAAACGCTTCGCTTTTGGCCTCAGCCACATGCCCCAATGAGTGAGCGCCATTTGCTTGCCCTGCCTTTCAAACAAAGGCCTGCCGAGCATTTTTTCCAACTGTGCGAGAGACATACTTGTCGCCGACTGAGTCAATGCAAGCCTATCAGCAGCCTGACTTACGCTTCCCGAATCTGCTACCGCGTCAAAGACGGCGAGTTGCTTTAATGAATAACGCAAAATCTATCCT
>NZ_JBFRLX010000390.1:0-511 GCF_041470165.1 Vibrio sp. 10N.286.46.A8 | reverse complement strand
CTGGAACTCCATGGTTAAGCCTGTCGCTACACCAAGAGCAAAGTTAATACCAAACAATTTACCCCAGAACTTAGTCATGTCCTTGTAAATTTGCTTGCCAGTCATTACATAAACTGACTCCATAATGGCAAGTAGAAATGCCATACCTAAAGTCAGTGGAACAAATAGGAAGTGATACATCGCTGTAAATGCAAATTGCAATCGCGACAGATCAACAACATCAATCATGGTAACTCCTTTGTGTCGGCTGAATGACACTTGTGTGATTATTCACCGCAAAAATCCGTGTTAAAACAATTCGTGAGATTGTTATTACAAATTGAAATTTGTAGTAAAAACGTACCGTTATAGTTAGATTATTGTTAAGCATGAGCTAATATAGCTGACGCTAATATTACTGATAAAATCAGTATGTTTCAAAAGGTTTATAGGAGAACCTTGCGTTGATTTGTATCAATTTTATTCAAGCAAATTAGAGTTATTTTTGAACAGTTATGATTAAAATCACACC
>NZ_JBFRLX010000389.1:1156-1509 GCF_041470165.1 Vibrio sp. 10N.286.46.A8 | reverse complement strand
TGAAGAGCTAGCGACTTATATCAATGGTCAAACGGATCTGGTTTCGGCTTCCGTCAATGATGAAGGGCAGCTTCAGATCTATATGTCAGGCGAAGACACGGCAGGCACGATCTCTTTCTCAGGCTCGTTAGCCAGTGAGCTTTCGATGTCGGCGGGTTATTACGAGTCAGTCGATGATATTAATGTCACTGATGTTGGTGGAGCACAGCGCGCCGTGTCTATTTTGGATACAGCGATGAAGTATGTTGATAGTCACCGTTCTGAACTCGGGGCGATGCAAAACCGCTTTGACCATGCGATTAATAACCTTGAAAATGTTCATGAGAACTTGGGGGCATCAAACAGTCGAATCA
>NZ_JBFRLX010000389.1:0-367 GCF_041470165.1 Vibrio sp. 10N.286.46.A8 | reverse complement strand
TCAAACAGTCGAATCAAAGATACAGACTACGCCAAAGAAACCACTCAAATGCTCAAACAACAAATACTGCAGCAAGTCAGTACCACTATTTTAGCTCAAGCTAAGCAAGCGCCGAACTTAGCTTTAACGCTGCTAGGCTAATAAATTAGGTTAATTCTTATAAAGGTATTCTCGGTTAACTAAAGTCCTTTGGTTAATTAAAACACAATATTTCCCCCGGCTGACGTTTCGACAACTTTAGCCTTTTTCTCATCTTTTTTTGATAATTTCACTGCCAGTCACGCTTTCTTATCCTTTCTCGCTATTTCTTTAATTTTGTTGCTTTTTTTCTAAAGGTTTCAGCATTCACGCCGTTATTAAAAGTAAC
>NZ_JBFRLX010000388.1:0-483 GCF_041470165.1 Vibrio sp. 10N.286.46.A8 | reverse complement strand
CAAAGCTGATATCAAAGCCAGCGAAGTCTTTTTGGTGCTCTTCACTAACAGCAGCGATCATCTCTTCTGGCGTGATACCCATCTGTTGAGCTTTAAGCATAATTGGCGTGCCGTGAGCATCGTCAGCACAGATGAAGTTTACAGTGTTGCCACGTAGACGCTGGTATCGAACCCAGATATCAGCTTGGATATGCTCAAGCATATGACCAAGGTGAATAGAGCCGTTAGCGTACGGAAGCGCACAAGTTACCAAAAGTTGTCTTGGATCAGTTGCCATACTTAATAATTCGCTTTTTTGATAGGTATAAATTTTGAGAGGTAATACTACTTTATAACGTGTGATACGCCAAGTTATCAGACAAAGGATTCCCCTAGTTTTTTAGGGGTTCAGTCTTCATCTCGTGGGTGATAGCATAAATAAAAAAAGGAGCCCCAATGCGTAACTTTACTTCTAAGCAAGATTTCTGTTCATGGTTGAATGAG
>NZ_JBFRLX010000387.1:0-645 GCF_041470165.1 Vibrio sp. 10N.286.46.A8 | reverse complement strand
TTTTAGCACCACGCCAGCCATAGATAGATTGGTCATCATCACCCACGATCATCACGCGACAATCCGGGCCTGCCATCATACGTAACCAAGCGTATTGGATGTTGTTGGTATCTTGGAATTCGTCGACAAGAATGTGCTTAAAGCGAGCTTGGTAGTGCTCGCGGATGTGTTTCTTATCGCGCAATAGTTCATGCGATCGCAACAAGATCTCAGCAAAGTCGACCAAGCCAGCACGATCACATGCCTCTTGGTAAGCAGAGTAAATCTTTAACCACGTTTGAGTTATTGGATCATGGTAGGCGTCAATGTGACTTGGGCGTAACCCTTCGTCTTTCTTGCCATTGATCCACCAAGAAGCTTGCTTGGCTGGCCACTGCTTTTCATCAAGGTTTTGCGCCTTAATTAAGCGACGTAGTAAGCGAATCTGATCATCTGAATCAATGATCTGGAAGTCTTCTGGCAGTTTTGCATCTAGGTAGTGAGCACGAAGGATGCGGTGACAGATACCGTGGAAGGTGCCGTTCCACATGCCTGACGAGCTGCCCATCATCAACTCTTCAATACGACCACGCATCTCTGCTGCCGCTTTGTTGGTGAAGGTAACCGACATGATAGAGAACGGTGATGCTTGCTCTACGCTTTGTA
>NZ_JBFRLX010000386.1:0-276 GCF_041470165.1 Vibrio sp. 10N.286.46.A8 | reverse complement strand
GCTCGTACCTTATGTTCTTAAACAGAACTCAGAGTACGAGCGGCTTTTTGTTTATTCGCTTCTAGACTTGTTTTGCAGATGCTCAAGCTGATGCTGAATTTCTCGGATATCTTTTCGCATAGGAATAATATGCGCAACCCGAATCCAAGCTTCTACCGCAAGCCCGGTCATGATCATCGAACCAGCCACCATTGGTAGCCACATGTCCGTCAACACCATGCCTAGTAGTGTAAGTGCAAGACCAAAGGTAAATAGATAACTTTGGCTTTGTGGAGT
>NZ_JBFRLX010000385.1:0-1314 GCF_041470165.1 Vibrio sp. 10N.286.46.A8 | reverse complement strand
AAAAAAGCTTTAGAATTATTGACATTAGAGAAAGCTTTTAATACCAAGTCGCTGCCTTTAATAGGAGTATTTCCGCCGACATAACCAAAAGTTATACTACCGTCAAATTTTTTAACTATTGATGCTTTAGGCATAAGAATACCATTTCTATCAACGGTTAAAGGCTTAGGGTGCATATTATTGAGATCATGAAGCTCTGCAGTATAACTACTCGGAGCTAAAACTTCACATGCATTTTTGAGATAGTGCCTGAGTTCAGCATCTCGAAGTGAAGGCGTTTTTTTATTATCTGTACAGTTCTTACACTTGCTTAAATCAATTTTATCTTGACCACAGAACTCACCTTTTGAATCGATCATAAACTGCTTATAACATAACCACCAAGCATCATGAACAGTAACAATATAGTTTATATTTTTATCAATGCAACTTTGAAGAGCACCGATTCCCAGTCCTTGCAAGCAATGTGCATGGGCCAGATCAGGCTTAACCACCTCTAATATTTTTGTTACTGGCTTTACAATTGATTTGTTATTGTAAAGTTCCATATCCTCATTTGGTACAGGCACACCGAATACAGTTACACCTTCTACCTCATAACGAACAGGCTCGTAAGCTCGTAAAGCATCATCAACAGGAAGAGTAGTAACCACATACACTTCATAGCCTTTATGTTTTTGTAAAAGCTTATTTATTTGCTCTGTGACAATCGTAGCACCACCAAAAGACCTTGGAGAATAAAAAACGTTGAATACAACTATTCTTGGTTTGGTCTTAATACAACTATAGTCTCTTACAATTGGCATTAACTGAGTGTTTGCTATCGATTCTGTATTATAGCGGGCCAAGACTGTAGTATTTGCATTAATCGCCATGTCTTGTCGCGTTTGCTCACAACAAACAAGCTTTGTCAGCTTGTCAAACCACTCAACCTGATCACTAGCTATATAACCATTTACCCCATCGTCGATGACATCGATAAAGGCACTCAAAGGAGACGATACTGAAGGAAGTTTTACTATAGATGCTTCGATATATTTAATATTACTTTTAGCTTCATTAAATATATATTTCTCTAAGGGTGCAATACTGATATCGCACTCAGATAGCAAGCGTAAATACTCAGAGTAGCTACAAAGTTCAAAGCGTTCTACTTGAGCATCAAGGCCATCAAAGCTGGATGGTAGCTCCAGTAAACCTATGATTCTAAAAATTACCTGAGAGTTTTCTCTCAGTACTTTCGCAATAGACGAAGCGGCTTCTTCGAAATCAATATTATGAGTTGATGTGCCTGACCCATATACTATCCTAATC
>NZ_JBFRLX010000384.1:0-692 GCF_041470165.1 Vibrio sp. 10N.286.46.A8 | reverse complement strand
AAATAGAACAATACGCCAAAAAGTAACTTCACTTAATACAATAGGTATCAAATGGATAAGTATCGGAATATGCAGCTATTTTGTACTGTTGTCGATAAAGGCAGCTTTTCTAGAGCAGCGAAAGCGTTAGGTATTACCCCTGCTATTGTCGGCAGGCACATTGCAGCAATGGAAGATTCTCTAGGGTTTGTATTGCTGAATCGTACAACGCGCAGTATGCATCTTACTCCAGGGGGAAAAGCTTATTATGAAGGCGCGCAAGCGGTATTGAGTGATATTGAACAATTAGAAGATTCGCTGACAACTGCTCATCAGAACAATCCTGAGGGCTTAATCCGGTTGTCTGCTCCCGATGCGATGGGGCCTTATTTAATGACGGTGATTAAAGAATTTCGCAAAGAATACACAGGGATTCGTTTTGACCTTGCTTTATCTAATAGCCACCTCAACCTAATCGAGGAAGAGATCGATCTCAGCATCAGGTTCTCATTCGAGTTACAAGATTCGTCTTATATTGCGACCAAACTCGGAGAGTCAGAACTTGGCTTGTATGCGTCACCTTCATACATAAGCGAGTATCAAGCACCTTCCGATTATACTGACTTAAAAAATCATGATTGCTTACATATGGGAAATTCGAGAGATGGCGACTACTGGATGCTAACTGTCGATGGAAAAAGCCTTTCATATCG
>NZ_JBFRLX010000383.1:0-400 GCF_041470165.1 Vibrio sp. 10N.286.46.A8 | reverse complement strand
ATTACAGGCACAAAAAAGGCTCTGGTTGCTCACTCTAATGCAGAAGAATGAAGTCAGCCAAAGCCTCAATTTTGTTACCTTTAGCAGAGTGACTACTAAAAGAGCGGAGCGGTTAAACTATGCTTTTTTAAGGTCTTTTGCAGGGTAAGTAAGCGTCATTATTGCGCCTTCTACTGTTGTAACATGAACGTAGCCACCACCAGCACTTAGGCCAATTACTACCATTTCACCTAGCTCAACACCTTTTGTTGCAACAACGCGATCATCAACTGAAAACACTTTACACACCTTCAATAAAATAAATAAATACGACAGATATCGAACGCGGATTTAAACAGATGGTATCCCAATCAACTAATCCGGTTATTTGTCGTAAAGATTAAATTTAGTTATGCATAAA
>NZ_JBFRLX010000382.1:982-1162 GCF_041470165.1 Vibrio sp. 10N.286.46.A8 | reverse complement strand
TCACTCGAAGCCAACACCCCAGTTGAAACAACACTCCCCCCTCCTTTTTCACTTGTTTCATATTTAGCAAAGTACCACTGATTATCAACACCCTGAACGTATAGGTGACCATCATGGTCTTGGTACCAAAACATATATTGAGACCCCATTAAGCGCAGTTCTTTTGTACTGCCATCAATA
>NZ_JBFRLX010000382.1:0-225 GCF_041470165.1 Vibrio sp. 10N.286.46.A8 | reverse complement strand
GTTGGCGCAGGTAAAGTAGTCGCTTGTACAGAGCAAACAGCAATGAGTGCTGTAATAAATGTACAAATTAATTTTGTCCTCATTAAGATAATCTCGTTATTTGAATTTCTCTGAAAGAGATAATTAATTTATTAAATAAAACGAGACTTTATCAATGAGGCATTATATTAACCAATTAACTTTCTAACTAAACCTATAAATATTATTTATAGGCCAAAGTATAAG
>NZ_JBFRLX010000381.1:0-403 GCF_041470165.1 Vibrio sp. 10N.286.46.A8 | reverse complement strand
TAAAGTCATGACTTTAGATTAAGTGAAGATTGACTCAAGATATTACCAATCGCGACTAGTGAAAAGAGACTTGGGAATGATGCTTCTTTGTATGAGTTCATACGCCGAATTAAGACCAAATCCGCCTTTGAATAGTCGCGACCTATTGGCCGACATCTGTGACTGTAACGTCTTGAGAGGTTGATTGCCCAGCGTTGAAAACGCATAGGCGGGCGTAGTATAAACTATTTTTATTAGGAGAGATATTTCCTATCAGAAAAAGCCAGATGATATTCTGTGCATCCGGCCAAACATTTTCTTACGGGTACAAAAAAAGGAGCATAAATGCTCCCTTTCTTCAAACTGTCTTTGCAGACATCGCTATTAGCGACGTAGGCCTAGACGCTTGATTAGATCTTGGTAA
>NZ_JBFRLX010000380.1:0-1878 GCF_041470165.1 Vibrio sp. 10N.286.46.A8 | reverse complement strand
ATCATATTGAATATGAAGGATTTTCTTTTATACCCCACCTTAATTTCGATTTATTTAAGTTATAATAAATCCTTTTATAACAACAACTTAAATGAAAAATAAATTGGACAGCCTAGTTATGAACTGCTACTTATATATTAGTCATTAAGGATTAATATTATGAAGCCAGTCTCACAACCAAGCATCACAAGACGCGAACTTAATAAATTAAGAAAACACTTAGGTAAAATTAAAAATGGAACCTATGAGCCTTTTATTACAGTTAGAAGATCTAACAGTGTTGGTTTATCGCATATTTTATTCAGCCATAAGACTAATCGTTGTCATCACCTATTTAGTTTGGGCGAGCTCGCGCTATTCCTTCATCTAGAGCATGATCCTGATGTGTTAGACATACAAGAACAGTATCCACTACCGATCAATGAGACACTTTCATGCGCTGAAAAGCTGAACTATCGTCACCCAGGGAAATACAAAGAACGAGATGGCAGAGAAATCCCTGCTGCAACGATGACCACAGATTTTGTTGCCACAATTCACGATGTTACAAGCGGACAACTTTATATTAAGCCATACAATTACAAGCCAAGTTCAGCTTTGAGTACTGAGTTCGAGTCTCCGCAAAAAGTAAAGCGAACCAAGCAGAAGTTCAGGATAGAGCAAATGTATTGGGGTCGTCACAACCATCACCTAATTCAGGTGACAGAAGAAGATTTAAACCCTAATAAAACATACAACCTTCAATGGCTTAGAGAGACATATCACCACGTCAGGAAGAGTCAAATTGACGGTCATTTATGCCAAGGAATGCTAGAAACCCTCAGCAATTGCTTATTAAGCAATCCTGAATTTACTCTCAAGCAATGTCTGAGTTACTCCGCGTCAACCCACGATGTTTCTGAACTTGCCGCTCTAGAGATCTTTCAACACTTGGTCTATTCAAACCAATTAAATGTAGATCTGAACGAACGCATAGAAGTTTTTCGCCCTGTAATCATGATTTCGAAGCACGATGAGAATTAATCAAAAATTAGTCGATGGCAAAAAGGGGCTTGAATATCTCATCGTAGATATATGCCAAAACCTCGACATGATTGCTGTCACTCAACTCAATGTTGAGCGCCCAAAAAGGCCTTATACGCTTTCGCTGAGTGATACGTTGAGTCAAATAGAGCTAGGCAAATGGAAAGTGCTAAAGCATTCCTTTAGCCCTTACCTATACATGTCAGACGAAGAGTTACTGAAAGACAAAAAGCGCAGTAAATGGTTACAACGTAGAGACAACAGCTTCCACATCATTGCCCCGCTAATCGATAACGACGAACTACGTCACAGCTATCTATTTATCGATAGCAGTTCAATCCTAGATCGTTTGATAAAAAAATCGGGCCGCAGTCGTAGTTATGTAGCAAAAATTTTAAATCGTTATTGGTATTACGGTTCTCATATCAATGCTCTACTCCCTCTATGGAGAAACTGTGGAACGAATCAGTCTTTACCTGAATCACCGTCATTTGACCAAGCCCCTGAGTTAGGCAAAAGTGGCCCCAAAACTAGGTATGGAACGCCTTATCGTGGAGTCACTCAACAAGATATTAAAAATATTCGACGATTTGCCAAAACTATTCCAAACGGCGGAAAAGTCAGGTTGAGTGATCTTTACGATCAGTTTACACGCAAGTTCATGTATGCACGGGTTAGACCAATGGTTGAAGGAGCACATGAAATAGCTTTACCCGTTCCAAGAGCCAAGCTCATTTCACGAAACACCTTTAACTACCATTTTAAGCAAAACGTTGATCAGCTTGAATTGATTCGGAAGTCTGTCGGTACAATCAACTTCCAAAAAGACCATCGAGGCCGATCAGGTCTTGCTCG
>NZ_JBFRLX010000379.1:0-1346 GCF_041470165.1 Vibrio sp. 10N.286.46.A8 | reverse complement strand
ATAAAAAACGGAGCACCTCGTGAAAGGTACTCCGTATATGATAGGTGCAAAACTTAGTGATACTTAAAGTTAGAGATTGAACAATCCCCGGTTTGAGCGTTGATTCTGAATGAAAAAGCATGTGAATGATAATCCACACCGTCATTCCAAATCGTCTCTCCAAATATCTTACATAGCTCTAGCTCACTTACTGAACCGAACTCTTCCATGTGTTTAGCGACAGATAAAAGTTTACCTCTTATCTCTGCAGTCCCTTCCGTGTTACTCAAGCAGTTGAAAGCCATAGTTTTTTGCATATTACCTAGCCAAAATATTTCTTGTTATTAAGTTATATGAATAATCATGATAACAATTTTTTGGCGTTTGTAAATCTATTTTGTGATGAATATCTCACATAGTCGCTTGCATTGGTCGGAAAATGAACGTCATTGTTGATAGTTACCACATTAGTTTTACAACTTATTGATAAAGCTTTGATTGATTATCTTTCTGAATGTATTGATTTGTTCGAACTATGATTATTGGGATAATCAAGTTGAGCAAGTGAGTAATCATTTTAGTTTTGTACATCGTTTATTGGTTGGTTTGTGTGGCGAGCTTCGTCAATCATCGTCGCTTCTTTACGGTATTTTGAAGAGAGCTGACGAAATTTTTTACTGAGTGTATGAAGATCTTGCGAGAGTGATTGTGAGCTTTGTACGTGTACCTGTGCACTTTCTGTTTGACGCGGTAGTCTTGCTTTAGCGCAGTGTTTAGCTATGGTTTGCCACGAATGCGTTAGAGACTCCGCCCCATCTAGTTCTGTAGACACAATATACGCCTGTTTTAATAGAACCTCAGAGACATCATAAGCGGTATTCATATGACTTTTGAGCTGCACATTAAATCTTTGTTCGTACTTTGCCCAAAGCCCAATGATCTGCTTTTCGTTGAAATGTTTAGATAGCAACGTTTGTGATTCATAGGTCGAGAGAACTTGGTTAAATTCTTTAGTGTATTGATTATAGCGTTCTTCAAATGATAGCTGGCGATCTAACAGTGTTTGCCAGTTTTCACGGTCACAATGGTCTGCTAACGCGATATCGGCACTCAGAGGTACACTTATAATGACAACCTTCACCAAAAAATTCATGATTTACCTCTACTTAACTCGCTCTCTATTAAGAGTATAGATGAGCAGCAACATGAGTTGATGTACACTTGAAACATACCTAAAACGGAAGAGCTGGTGGATTTGATGAAAAAAGCGCTGATCGCTTTACTTGTGTTATTAATATTGGGAGGAGGAGGGGCAGCATAAACGGAAGAGCCGGCTGTTGAAGTCGCGGCGCAGTCTGAATCTGACC
>NZ_JBFRLX010000378.1:0-852 GCF_041470165.1 Vibrio sp. 10N.286.46.A8 | reverse complement strand
GTAAAACTCTTCTGACATGGCTTCCGCGCCACCAGCGCCAAAGATATGCTCTTTCTCGCCACAGTGGCTACAGATATGGTAGCTCATGTTTTCCACTAAGCCTGCCACTGGCACGCTCACTTTATCAAACATCGCCACACCTTTACGCGCATCGGCTAATGCCAAATCTTGAGGGGTGGTCACCACAACCGCGCCCGTCACTGGGATCTGCTGCGAAAGCGTTAGCTGAATATCACCCGTACCTGGTGGCATGTCGATAACAAGGTAATCCAGTTCTGGCCATACGGTTTCATTCACAAGCTGACCTAATGCTTTCGCCGCCATTGGACCACGCCAGATAGCTGCATCATCTTTTGATACAAGGTAACCGATAGAATGCGTAAAAATGCCGTGCGCTTCGATTGGCATCATCCATTTGTTATTCTGTACTTCTGGTTTTGCGTCTAGCTGACCAAGCATCATAGGCACAGATGGACCGTAGATATCCGCATCCAACAAGCCCACTTTTGAACCTGACTTAGATAACGCAAGCGCAAGGTTTACAGAAGTAGTCGATTTACCCACCCCACCCTTTGCCGACGTCACGGCGATAATGTTCTTAACGCCCTTCAAAGGTGTCGCGACTGTTGTTTCTAGCGCAGACGGCTTCACTTTTACTTCAAACTGAAAAGCACTAACAAGTTGCTGTTCAATCTGGGAGTGGACCCATTGTTCCAGTTCAGTCGCGAGCTGATTCGCAGCAAAAGGTAAAGTAATAACGAATGATCCACGCGGATCAACCGATACAATATTTTGGTGTAGCGCCCACTCTGGTATGAGGATTGGTGACTCGAACTCATTCAACCATGAACA
>NZ_JBFRLX010000377.1:960-1405 GCF_041470165.1 Vibrio sp. 10N.286.46.A8 | reverse complement strand
AGTGATGTAGTCACCACGACCAAATGGGGTTGGGATTTCTTGCTCTACCGTCGCACCGCTAGAGATGATACCGACGTTTGGGTTGTTACCAACGAGCTTAGAACCATCGTTGCCTTGAGCACTAAAACCACTCACAACCAAATTACCTTGTGCCACAGCGTACACTTGACCGTCCAGACCTTTAAGAAAAGTCTGCAGCAAAGTACCACCACGAAGGCTTTTTGCTGAACCAATAGACGACACCGTTACGTCTACTTCCTGACCTTGCTTGGAGAATGCCGGAAGTTCAGCGGTAACGATTACCGCCGCAACGTTTTTGGTTTTTGGCTTGGTGCCAGGCGGCAATTGAATGCCAAAATTTTGCAGCATTGCGTTAAACGTTTGATCGGTAAAGG
The DNA here is from genome assembly GCF_041470165.1 of Vibrio sp. 10N.286.46.A8. NCBI lineage: Bacteria > Pseudomonadati > Pseudomonadota > Gammaproteobacteria > Vibrionales > Vibrionaceae > Vibrio > Vibrio sp. 10N.286.46.A8. The sequence goes on along the minus strand of NZ_JBFRLX010000377.1, from coordinate 1,010 downwards.
GAGTTGTCTCACCGGTGCCCGGCAAACCCGTCACCAAACCATAACCGACA
>NZ_JBFRLX010000377.1:0-148 GCF_041470165.1 Vibrio sp. 10N.286.46.A8 | reverse complement strand
CCAAACCATAACCGACAAGTTGGTTACTACGAACACCCGCTACTTTTGCCACGTCTTTTATACGCGCGGCATGAGCACTGGAGGCAAGAAATAGCATGCCGAAGAGTACGAGTGTTAGTTTTTTCATTGAGTAACCTGTCTGTATTGC
>NZ_JBFRLX010000376.1:0-565 GCF_041470165.1 Vibrio sp. 10N.286.46.A8 | reverse complement strand
CAAAGCAGAACATGACCACTTATGGCACGAGAAGCGTCCTGAAATCACTAAGATAGTCACTTGGGCTGCAAGCCTTGGAGATCGTTCAGAAAACGCAGATTACACCTTCAATAAGCGTTTGCTTCGTCAGATTGATCGCCGAGTGCGTTTCCTACGCAAATTCCTACCAGATGTCACTATCGTGGATTACTCGCCACAACAAGAAGGTAAGGTATTTTTCGGTGCTTGGGTCGAAATTGAGAATGATGATGGGGAAATTAAGAAGTTTCGAATTGTCGGCCCAGAAGAGATCTACGGCGATGCCAAAGGCTATATCTCTATCGACTCACCAATGGCTAGAGCTCTGCTCAAGAAAGAAGTGGATGACGAGTTTACGGTAACCACACCGGAAGGCGACAAAGAGTGGTTCATTAACTCGATTCGCTACGCAGACGACGAATAATCAAACCTAATAAACACTTAGCGATGAGCTGAGTGTTCAAGCAAACCCAAACGCCAGATAAAAGAAAACCCCGCTAGGCTTTCGCCTGACGGGGTTAAGTCTCTATCGCAGCAATCCGGCTAC
>NZ_JBFRLX010000375.1:0-986 GCF_041470165.1 Vibrio sp. 10N.286.46.A8 | reverse complement strand
TGATAATAATTATCATTTTTAACGATTAGCTTGGGTTTGGCATTCTGATTTTTGATGGTTAGAGCACCTAACGAGATGCCCTATTCATGAAGGAGGGTTGAAACAAAAATTTAAAAAATAAGACAGCATTAAGCTTATGCAGAATTAATCTAAGACAGAATTTAGAGCTTTAGATAGGTACTTTAGTAAATGATTAGCATGATCAGTTAGTTCATGCAGTTCAAAGAGGCTGCTCTCTGCCTCTATCTTTAAAGACATGTTTTTCGCTTGCCTTGAGCCGCGAAAGGTTACGTTAAACCCGTCCGCAATTCCACCAGCAATAATACGACGTTTCGTTGAGCACCCATGAAATTCTGTCGATTCAAAAGGCAAAATATTAATGAATGGTGAAATAAAATAGTGTCCGCCAGATGTGCATTTATTCTCTACTCGATACCGTCCATGGCAATAATTTCCCCTAAGCTCTTTTACCGCCCTTCTGAGATATGAATCCACCGACTCATCATCGGCAACCTCTCCGATATAAGGAATAGTATTGACCATTAATGACGGTAGGTTTGCACAAGGATTACCCATTCTATTCATAAATGGTAGCCACACAGGCAAAGGAAAAGACGTCTGTTCGTCTGATCGCCAATGCCTATAAAGATACGCTGTACACAGTAAGGTGAGAATGTCACTCCAACCAATCATTAATTGCTTAGATACCGTGATAAGAGAATCACTAATCGACTCAGGAACATCCCTCTCACAATAAACTGTATCAGATACCGAGATATCGTGGTTACTCAGCGTCAGATTGGCTGAATCAAGATAATTACCCCAATAAGATCGGTCAACATCGAAACGGTCACTATCCAAATAATCGGTGTTTTCTTTGAGGTAAACCTCGAACGTCTTAAAGCGGTGTGTAGGCTCGGTGTTATTCATTAAACACAGATAAAGCTCCGAACAACGCTGCTCAATTAGACTCATACTGTAACCAT
>NZ_JBFRLX010000374.1:0-3151 GCF_041470165.1 Vibrio sp. 10N.286.46.A8 | reverse complement strand
TATATAGGATTGAACAAACAATACGAAGTGCGATTACATATGCAAGCAAACCCTATCCTGTTAGTTGTGACTTTTATGCTGTTAGCGTCACTGTTAATGCTTGGCTTGAGTTCATTTATTCATATTGATTCAAACTATGATTTGTTTTTCGAAACAAATACCCTCGTGATCACTATGTACATCTATTATGTTGCGCGTCATTCAATTCGTCCCCACAAAGTTCTTCGCTACGGCGCTCTATTACTCATTTTTAACCTATTTTATGACGTATCAACCGAGCTTAAACATCTTGATGAGTGGGCTGACCAAAATGAACTAATAGATACCTTCTTGGAAGACGGGTTGCTACAAATCGCATTTCTATTGATCGCTTACGGCATTACAGAATTAACTGGCAAGATCAAAGACCAAGGTAAACGCGACGAGCTTACTGGTCTGTATAATCGCAAGAAGTTTGACGCGATCAAACTTGCAGAGTTTGAGCTCATTTACTTCGACTTAGATGGACTAAAAGAGGCAAATGACCTTAAAGGCCACAAAGTTGGAGATTTAATGATTGTTCGTTTCTCTCAGGCTCTGAGGCAAACTGCATTGGAAGATGAAATGGTGTTTAGAGTGGGTGGTGATGAGTTTGTTGCAACGGCTCAACTCGGTCGTGGTGGTGAGTTTGTCAGCCAAGTCAATAACTTACTGCATGGTGAGAACATCAGTTTTTCTTACGGTATCGAAGTGACCAGCCGAGATAATTTTAAACAGGCATTGGTTGAATCCGATAAGGCGATGTACGAAATGAAAAAAGCTCAACGACCTGTTCAAAACTCTTGGTGCACGTCTTGTCCTAATCTAGAAACAAATTACCTGAATATAGAGACAACAAGGCAAACCGATGACTAGAGCCTCATCTGAATAAATGTCAGTTTGCCACTGATAACTGTTGCTGATAACGAGCTCTCAAGTTCCAACCTTAAGCGGGTCAATCAATTTATTGGTACAAGGGTCAGGCCGTTAGAGACCCCTTCTCTGACAGCAATAGCTCACCGACTAGCTTAGGTACCTCGATACTCGCCTTACCGTAACGTTTCTCTTCAAATTCACTCTCTACCGCACTGGGTTCGAGGTTTATCTCGATCGTATGTGCTCCATGCATTTTAGCATCATGTACAAAACCTGCGGCTGGATAAACCACACCTGACGTGCCGATCGAGATGAACAAATCAGCTTCTTCTAACGCTGAATAAATGTCGCCCATCCTCAATGGCATTTCGCCAAACCACACAATATGAGGGCGCATTTGAGCTGGTATCTGGCAACAATGGCACAATTCACCAGTATGAATGTCGTCTTTGTGCTCTAGAACTTGGTTTGACTCGCTACAACGTGCCTTAAGAAGCTCACCGTGCATGTGGATAATGTTGTTGCTACCGCCTCTCTCGTGCAGATTGTCGATGTTCTGAGTGATGATAGTTACTTTGCCATCGAGCTTATCTTCAAGCTCTCCTAGCGCCTTGTGGGCTGAATTTGGAAAGATATTTTCACTCTGTAATCCATGACGACGCTTGTTGTAAAACGCTTGTACAAGGTCAGGATCTTTTGCAAAACCTTCAGGTGTCGCAACATCCTCGATTTTATGGTTTTCCCATAATCCGTCTTGTGCTCGGAATGTTTGTATCCCCGACTCAGCAGAGATACCGGCGCCAGTAAGAATTACGATATTTCGATATGGGAAATGCATATAACGTCCTTTTCAATATGTCACTTGGTAACAGCTTAGCACTGTTCAAATTCCAACAATAGTTTTAGGGATTAGACCATAGTCTTAGCCAACTGAATTCATTGGCTATTTGTGACATAACTCGCTTGATAGTTGTTGCCGTTCTTACTCAAACTCTCTGTTTTGCTTTTCACAGAAATAAAAAAGCGACCGAAGCCGCTTAGATTTGTTTAACTGATGTCTACTAGATGTAGCTTTAACCCATCAAAACGAACGACGTTAGTCTTCGTTGATAGACGAGATCTTATGGATTGAAAGATCCGCGCCGTTAAACTCATCTTCTTCACTTAACCTTAGCCCCGTTACTTTGCTCAACACACCGTAGACAACCAATGCACCGATTAAAGCCACCGTAATGCCCGCTAGTGTACCAACCATCTGAGCAGTAAAGCTTACGCCCCCTAGCCCCCAGAATGCTTGCTGACCGAAGATACCCGCTGCAATGCCACCCCATGCACCACATACACCGTGCAGAGGCCACACACCTAGCACATCATCTATCTGTGTTTTGTTTTGCATGTAAGTAAACAAGTAAACGAACAATGCGCCAGCTACGCCGCCTGTTACCAGTGCGCCGAGTGGGTGCATTAAATCTGAGCCTGCGCAAATAGCGACGAGACCAGCTAAAGGACCATTGTGGATGAAGCCTGGGTCATTTTTACCTGCAATCAGAGCCGCAAGAATACCGCCAACCATTGCCATGAGTGAGTTCATTGCCACGAGACCGCTGATACCATTGATAGCTTGAGCTGACATCACGTTGAAGCCAAACCAACCCACACATAAGATCCAAGAACCTAGTGCTAAGAATGGGATGTTTGATGGTGCGAAGTTAGTGTGTTTGCCGGCGCGGACACGGCCTTTGCGCATGCCAAGGAAGTAAACTGCGACCAATGCAATCCAGCCGCCAACACCATGAACGACAACAGAGCCCGCGAAGTCATGGAAGCCATAACCGAATTGCGCCTCAAGCCAATCTTGGAAACCAAAATTACCGTTCCAGATGATGCCTTCAAAGAATGGGTAAACAAAGCCTACGGTGAACAGTGTTGCGATGAGTATTGGATAGAAACGTGCACGCTCAGCGATACCACCAGAAACGATCGCTGGAATCGCCGCCGCAAACGTCATCAAGAAGAAAAACTTCACCAGCTCGTAACCATTACCTTGCGATAAGGTTTCTGCATCTGCAAAGAAATGCGCACCGTAAGCCACCCAGTAACCGATAAAGAAATAGGCAATGGCAGAAACGCCGAAATCCGAGAGGATCTTGACCAACGCATTAACTTGGTTCTTCTTTCTAACTGTTCCGACTTCCAAAAATGCAAAACCAGCATGCATTAAGAAGACCATGATCGCGCCTAGTAATAAAAACAGAGT
>NZ_JBFRLX010000373.1:0-1616 GCF_041470165.1 Vibrio sp. 10N.286.46.A8 | reverse complement strand
TTTTTCTATCTATCAGAAGAGATTAGTCGCGAAGTGCTGCGCCGAATTTCTCTGAGATTTAAGCTACGATAGCATCTACTGAACCGGCGATATCTGCATCTTCAAGTGTGTGTACTAAAGGCTGTAGGCTAAGTACGATAGCTAGAATGTATACTTTGCATGGATGCCCATTACAACACCAGGACCATCCGGGGTCACAGAATCACTTATAGTATTGTACCCATCAGTCATTGTTGCAGTTAGATCACCGTTAACTAAGGCAAAACCTAACTTACCACCAATGCTGAAGCTATCAGTAAAATAGTGGTCTACGCGTCCTGCAAGTGAAAATGAAGTGAAGTCAGTTTCAGCAATAGCAGTTAAGCCGTACGCGCTTTCGCTACGATCACCACTTGTATTGGTTAAACCAAATTCAGCACCAATAAATGTATTTCGTGATGTACCGACTGAACGAGCAAGATAAACAGAAACACCAATAGCTTGAGTATCGATCTTTGTCGTATCGTAGATATTCGCTTCACTCGATAGACCATAGTGCCCTGATAACTCAATCAAGCGGTCAAATTCACCGCTATCTTTGATCCAAGTATGACCAAAATTAAGTGTAACATCGGTTTGTTCATTATCTGATATGAAGTAAGCATTCGAAAGGTCGTAAGAATTAACACTGTACTCGAGACCTAAGTGAAAACCTGCTTTCCCATTATCAGCCGCAGCACTAAAAGAAACAGCAACAGATAAAGCAATAATGGACTTTTTCATTTTTATAATCTTTAAATATCCCTACAATTTAGGGGCGCGAATTATGTATGTATATAAAATCACTAATATTGACTTAGATCATTAATATTAAAAATGACAAATCAATCAATAATCACAAACTAAAAGTCGTCGTCTATTAAATTATGCCTTACATATATCTTAAGAAAAATAAAGATTACGATATCAATCGTGACGATAGAAATTTATAATCATGGAAACAATATAACGTGATCTTCGTCAAAAATAATTCAGAGTTGCTACATATACTGCAGCTCATTTTATTTTCAGATGAAGTACATGAAAAATATTAAACTAGCAACATTTACCCTAGGTAGCGTTCTCACGTTATCTGGTTGTCAATCAAGTATTCAGCATTATGAAAATGTTAACGTGAAACAAAATGTCTCTCTAAGTACATCGATTGGTGGTAGCGTTTTTCGTATTCAAAAAAACAAAGATCTTGAAAACGCGTTTGGTGGTGCTGATATTTACGGTGGTAAAGTAAATACTGGTTACTCCGACTTGCGTTTTATGGGAATGACTAATAATAATGAAGTTATATTCCGCTACACTGATGTTGTAATTGATAGTAACGAAACCACAATGTCTCGTTATGGTTCAGACCGTACATACGTTAACTCTGATGCATGGGGTAATGTATCTGCAACTACATACCGTAAAAAAGAACATCAAACTACACACTTACCACCAAATACTGTCGAGTTTATTGTACCCGTGTCGACAAAATCATTCCCTATCAGCGGTTACAACTTGAACATAAAAAATGCAACTAGCTATAGTCTTCAATACACAGTTACCAAATAAAAATAATTTAACTTATTATCCCTATTAAA
>NZ_JBFRLX010000372.1:0-317 GCF_041470165.1 Vibrio sp. 10N.286.46.A8 | reverse complement strand
ATCCTATATAATTTCTGAATAAAAATAAAGCGGCTTACGCCGCTTTATTTAACTTACTAGCAACAATTAAATTTTTGCTAACAAATTAGTTGTCTACTTTAAGTTTTTGAAAGTACGCGTCATAAATAACGCTCGCTTCGCCAACTTCGTCTTGCCAAACACCATTATCCATCACTGATTGTGGCGGGAAAACGTTCTTATCTTCAGAAAATTCTTTCGGAAGAAGAGGGTAAGCCGTTTTAACTGGTGTTGGGTAACCGATCTCTAGAGCAATTTTCGCTGCGTTTTCAGGGCGAAGAAGGAAGTCGATCATCTTA
>NZ_JBFRLX010000371.1:0-497 GCF_041470165.1 Vibrio sp. 10N.286.46.A8 | reverse complement strand
TAGTCTCTAGTCTCTAGTAAATAACTTACATCAATATCTTATCTATAAAATAGTCAGAACATGAGCTTTTTCAATCATTTTCGATATAATTAGAGAAAATGCCTAATCTTTAATACGTATGAATTTGAAAAAACTCTTCATCTTAGCTTTTGTTAGCGTCTTCTCAGGTTGTGCCGTCTACGCGGGGTTGAACTTCGATCAGCTCTTTGGTGAACAGCAAGTCCGTGATCGCCAAGCGCCTATTCTTTCATCTCAAGCACAGCATTTCATTGACGAAGTAAAGCCTATCATTGATAGCCGCTGTGTTGTTTGCCACGCTTGTTATGATGCACCTTGCCAGCTAAAAATGTCTTCAGTTGAAGGTATCGACCGAGGGGCGAGTAAGGCACTCGTTTATCAAGGCACCCGTTTAACCGCCTCAGCCCCTACCCGCCTGTTTGAAGACGCGATAACCACACAAGAGTGGCGTGATGCGGATTTTCATCCAGTGCTAAACG
>NZ_JBFRLX010000370.1:0-531 GCF_041470165.1 Vibrio sp. 10N.286.46.A8 | reverse complement strand
CTTATGGGGCGTACAGGAATTTATTAAGTACGTTCCTGGTGTTATCAGCACAGAAGCAGGCCGTGCCAATGGAAGCGCCCAGCTAACAGAAAACGGGTCGACACAATGCGATAGCACGCAATGCAATGGCACACAAAGCGATTACGATGGCTATGCCGAGTGCGTACAAATTGAATTTGATCCAAGCGTTACGTCTGTAATGATTTTGATGGAACACTTGTTTGAGATTATCGACCCTTACAGCGTGAATAAACAAGGTGTCGATGTGGGAGAGAAGTACCGCACAGGCGTATACAGCACTAACGCAGAACACTTAACCGAAGCTAAGCACTATATTGCTTCAAGAGATGATGCCGACCGTATCGCACTCGAGATATTGCCGTTAACTCACTATGTTGCGAGTGATGATATCCACCAGCATCACCTAAGCCACTTCCCTGAAGATCACCACTTATGTCATATCCCTTGGGATCTGCTGCATAAGTATAAATCCTAGACTTAAACGTTACGCCTTGAGCCCTGAGCCCTGAG
>NZ_JBFRLX010000369.1:0-264 GCF_041470165.1 Vibrio sp. 10N.286.46.A8 | reverse complement strand
CCAAATTGTTAAAGAGCTAGATTTCTTTCGAAACCATTTTTAAATATTTTCAGATAAAAACACTTAAAGATGGTGGAGCTATGCGGGATCGAACCGCAGACCTCCTGCGTGCAAGGCAGGCGCTCTCCCAGCTGAGCTATAGCCCCATCTTTGTTTCTAGTCGATATTGGTGGGTCTGAGTGGACTCGAACCACCGACCTCCCGCTTATCAGGCGAGCGCTCTAACCAGCTGAGCTACAGACCCAATATCGTCTCTTTTACTTT
>NZ_JBFRLX010000368.1:1259-1538 GCF_041470165.1 Vibrio sp. 10N.286.46.A8 | reverse complement strand
GTCTGCTATGCAGGCGACACTGCCTTTCAACTCTTGCTCAGCACGAGTCTTCGGGTGTTTTACAATGATGGCGTCTTGGTTTTCATCACGTATGCCTTTATTCGAATAACCACCAAACTTGAGTGTGAGCTGATTGTTTGATTCCGGCGTGACGACTTGCCCTTGGCTGAATGAAATTGTCATAACTGGTCTTCTTCTTAACTGGCTGTCTTGTCATTTGCTTGAGAGCACATCTGAGGAAGAACAAAAGCCCTAGTGAACCTAGAGCCTTTGAACGCA
>NZ_JBFRLX010000368.1:0-494 GCF_041470165.1 Vibrio sp. 10N.286.46.A8 | reverse complement strand
TACCAAAGTGGTGAAACACACCTTGGTACCACTCCCGATTCAATAATATCAATGCTTCATAGCACTGAGACTAATTGGAAACATTAATCAGCGTGACACTGCCGTCGTCATTTACTTCGGCGATTTGACCGTTAGGCTCTTCCATGAACAGTAGAGTCACAAAGCCAAGCACCGCTGTTCCTGCAATCACTAAGAAGAAGGTTTGGTAACTTACGAATGAAAGCACAGTTAGGTAAACCACCGCACCCACGTTACCGTAAGCGCCAGTCATACCCGCAATTTGACCTGTCATGCGACGTTTAATCAGAGGTACTGTTGCAAACACCGCACCTTCACCTGCTTGTACGAAGAAAGAACACGCCATTGCAGCAACAACCGCTAGCCATACTGGCCATGTGCTGTCTACTTGACCCATTGCGAAGTAACCCACAGCAAGACCAATCGTTAGAATAAGCAGTGTTGGTTTACGACCGAATTTATCTGAAATCCAACCA
>NZ_JBFRLX010000367.1:0-1230 GCF_041470165.1 Vibrio sp. 10N.286.46.A8 | reverse complement strand
CCATGTGGGATGAAAACACAGCCAAAAACTGATCATTGACGCCATAGTCGTTTGTTAGCTTTCTACCACTCCCAAACAGGAGAATGACCAAAATGTCTCACGTAGTGAATCTGAGCACTAAACAAGCTTAGCCACCACTTAGACTCTATATTAAAAAGGCTTGTCACATTAAGGCGTTGATTGGAATTAAGGTATTTACTTAGTTTCTTATGATTTTCTGCTTTATTCAGAATCCCCCGAGGGATTGCGATAGGATCTTTCAAAAAGTAATTTCGATAATAATGCCTTATATCAAAGTACATACCCAAATCATCTAACGAAATTTCAAACTGACTCACCCATTGACTGTCATTTATTTTAACACCCTTTGGAATACCTTTCTTTCTGCACTTAACGATATCCACTGGTAGCAAATACGCACTTCTTATAGTACCAGATGAACTAAATAGGAATATAAGGTACACATCTGGGGAATCTCCCTGTGATAACTTGGCTGTACCATTTTTGCCGTCTTCGGGTGAAGTAGACTTTATTTCAACAAGAGAGTTTTTATATTCAAAATCCCACCCAGGGTGATTAGGTTCGATTTCATTCATATCTAACCCGTCAAACATGGCATTAAAAGCTACCTCTCCAATACGCCCTCGAAACTTACCCTCCTTTCCGGATGGTTGTCTTGGTAAACCACGATTTTGAGAAACCGCCCATTGGATAACGTCCTCATAAGTAACTTTTTTTCGTCGAGCTTCATCGTTAACTATTCTAACGCCCCGCACAACATCAGAAATAGCAGTAGTCAACTTAAACTCTGTTTCGATGGCAACATCATACTTTTGAGGCTGTCTAAAATCGTCACGAATCAAATCAGGGCGAAGAAATAACGGTTGATCTAGTTTCAAATCTTACCTCGAATATTAGTATTATCTTTATTGAACTATTTATAGCTGAATACCATACAGATAAGTATGGGGAAATCTGCTTTGAAAGCTAACGCCGCGTTAAGCGGACTAAAATTGTGGGTTATAATGTGTAGCGAAGCGAAACCTAACCCACTGTTTTAGTTCCGTTTAAACGCCTTGTTAACTCTCTGTTCTATATTTAAATTTTTCCATTCTGGTGTTGGTGATATCATTAGGAATGGTTCTGACGATAAATGCTTCTAAATTATGAATCAATGAAGGGTCAACTTCATATGCCGAAAAGTAAAAAGCTAAGTCATGTAAGTAAACA
>NZ_JBFRLX010000366.1:0-337 GCF_041470165.1 Vibrio sp. 10N.286.46.A8 | reverse complement strand
GACATGCAACGCAGCGTGATTCTTGCTGAACTTCCTGAGTTCGAGAAGCCACTAGTTATCGATGTATACCGCATCGAAGCTGACGCTGAACACCAGTACGACCTACCCGTTCACCACTCGGGTCAAATCATCCGTACTGACTTCGACTACAACATCGAAAGCACGCTGAAGCCGCTAGGTGAAGACAACGGTTACCAGCACTTATGGAACGTTGCTTCAGGCAAAGTGAACCAAGAGGGCTCTCTGGTGAGCTGGCTACATGACAGCAGCTACTACAGCCTAGTAACCAGCGCGAATGCGGGCAGTGAAGTAATCTTTGCTCGCACTGGTGCTAACG
>NZ_JBFRLX010000365.1:0-898 GCF_041470165.1 Vibrio sp. 10N.286.46.A8 | reverse complement strand
TATTGCAAAAATGTATGTTGATGAGATTTTTTCTGGCCTCGATTACGGTAATTTTCCGAAAATCACTACGATTGAGAACAAAATGTATGTCGATGAAGAGATCGTAGTTAAAGATATTTCTTTCACAAGTACTTGTGAGCATCACTTAGTTGTCTTTGATGGTTTAGCAACTGTGGGTTACATCCCAAAAGATAAAGTAATTGGCCTGTCAAAAATTAATCGCATCGTAAGGTTTTTCGCGCAAAGACCGCAGGTACAAGAGAGACTCACCGCTCAAGTCTATTTGGCGTTGAAAACGCTTCTTAGCGTAGAAGACATTTATGTCAAATTTGAAGCAACACACTATTGTGTTAAAAGCCGTGGTGTTCAAGATGTTACGAGTTCGACCACAACAGTAAAAACAGGTGGTGTCTTTAAGAACCTCAGGCTTAGGTAACTAGACCACATCAAAAAAATCCCCTTCATTGAAGGGGATTTTTTTTGCACTCTATAAGTTAGTGTTTTGGCACAGTATAGTTTGCACCCTAATTGGTGGGACTAAGGGGGAATGCAATAAATTCAACGGTGGTAAATGTTTATTGTTTCATTAATTTTTATTGGCTTTACTGCTCAAATAATACAAAATACACCAACACTTACAGTATGGTGTTTCATTGTTGTGGCGCAAAAAGGTAACAACAATAATGTGATGAAATGTAAACTGCTTACTCAACTTAAGCCATATAGTGTGGTTTTAGTTGTACTTTTGAATTTGTTAGTTTTGGTACGACTGGAACATAAATATTCAAAGGTATTTAATAGGTTGAACGATCTCGGTTCAGTTTGATTTGGTTTTAGGGGGTTTAATGTCTTCGGTAAAAGTTGGTTCTTTAGTCACAAGCTCGACAGTATTTAAAGG
>NZ_JBFRLX010000364.1:0-1217 GCF_041470165.1 Vibrio sp. 10N.286.46.A8 | reverse complement strand
CTCGCCGCTTTTTCGTTTCTTTACGTCGTTTACTCAATAAGTAAAACAACCGAACAATACTTTTATGAAAAGACTTAGCTGTCGTCTTCAGTAAAGTTTGTCGGTAACGTTGTCTTCATCTCGTTCCAAATCTGTGCGCTTGCGATACCGTAGTTACGAATCACAAGTGGTAAATTCTCACGCTCACCGCTTTCACAAATAACAAACAAGTTTTTGTAGAACTCCATGGCTAAACGACGAGCTTCTGGGTTAGAGAAGTAGTAGCTACCAACACGGTCGTACAATTTACGAACACCATTAAAGATCAGGCCATAAATTTGGTTACCTGAATGGAATGCTAAACGTTGGAAAAGCATGTAATCGTAGAAGTTAAAAGTTTTAGCAATTAAGATCGTTTGACGCTTCGCTTCATCTTTTTCTACGTCTTCTTTCACCGATTGTTTGATCTTGTCAGCATATGGCGACGATTCTAAGAATTCATCCCAAGTAGGTGCCGCAAGTAAAGATTCACAAGATTCAATCACGTTAGTAATCGTACGCTCTGAAGCCTCTTTATTTGCTTTGAATGCATAACGCATAAAGATAGGGCTGATGTTAGTACGAGCAGCAAGCAGGTCTTCTACCATTTTGCTTGCGTTATCAACGTCCAACGTCATTAATGTATCAAGGATATGAAGACCTGACGTTTCCATAAACTGATTAACTTTAGTTGGCTTACCGTGTTGGATTGTCAACCAACCATCACGAGCAAGACGCTGAAGTACTTCACGAAGCGTAGTACGTGTAACACCAATCAGCTCAGAAAGCTCACGCTCTGCGGGCAAGATAGAACCTGGAGCGAAACGGCCATTCCAAATACTTTCAATGATATACTTTTCTGCAAATCCTGCCGGGCTCTTTGCCTTAATGACCATCTACACTTCAATCCAATTTAATTATTTTGTTCTAATTTACTCATCATACCACTAGTTAACACCCCGCGGAAATACCCCCAAAAAATTTTACTCACTCAAAACCCAAATAGAGTTAAAACTCTAAAGTTCAGCACACGTTTGCACTCAAGGTTTGGATAGCAAGCGACTACAAACCATCATTTAAACAAACCATTAACACAACAAATTCTTTTTAAAATCAATGAGATTGGTCATATTTTTAAATCTATTAATTTGCAATATTAAGTTGTAATAATCATATATAAGCCGTCGTTATTCTGTAAA
>NZ_JBFRLX010000363.1:0-457 GCF_041470165.1 Vibrio sp. 10N.286.46.A8 | reverse complement strand
GCTCAATCACGCTCTCGACGCCAAAATCAGGCGAAGTCGATGTCCAAATCGCACCCAAGCTAGTAGTTGCCAACATCGCAATCACGGTTTGAGGAAGATAAGGGGTATAAGCAGCAACTACATCACCTTGTTGAACACCTATATCGACAAGCCATTGTTGAACGTTAGATACTTCCTTACACAAGTTTTGCCATGTGTAGCTTTGATGCTCGCCACGCTCATTCTCAAACCAAATCGCAAGCTCGTTTGGTAACGTTTTTGATGAGTGCAGCAAGTTTTCGGCGTAGTTAACTTGAGCATTCGGAAACCACACCGCATCGCGATTCGATTTTGACTGTTGCCAACGGCTCTCGCCTTGAGTTTTGATGAGCTCTCTTTGTGCGTTATCAATACTGTCTTGCGAGCCCACCATTCCACAAAACTGCCAAACGTTCTGCCAAAACGACTCGGGATGTTC
>NZ_JBFRLX010000362.1:0-2448 GCF_041470165.1 Vibrio sp. 10N.286.46.A8 | reverse complement strand
ATACTTATTAATACACGTATTCACGGATATTGTGTTTTTGCTGTTTTGTGTATTGATGATCACAAGGTAAACTCCGCGCTAATCACTAACAATAAAGAGCTGATATTGATGATAATTAACGTAGCAAAAAAGTTCATTTTGGCAGCGTCTGCACTGATATTAGGTGGTTGTGTTAGCTACAGCGTGACTGAGCAAGAAATGACGAACTACCTTCAAGATTCGGTGATGTTAGAGCAAGAAGTGGGTGTACAAAACGTTATGTATGCGCAAGTCGCTGTCGATGACTTAGCGGTGCAAATTGGCCGAGCTGATGCCGAGCGCGTGTCTGTTCTGGCGAATACCAATGCACAAGTTCAGGTGTTTAACGTGCCGAATATGAGGTTGGATCTTGATATCGAGTTCAGTGCGATTCCTGAATATGACAAAGAGAGCGGCGAGATTTATTTGAAATCACTGCGTTTAGAGCGCTTTGAAGAGAAAGACAAACAGCTTTCTCCTGAGGTCGCCAAACTACTTAAGCCTGCCGTTTCTATGATTGGTTTTGCGTTGTCTCAGTCGCCAGTTTATAAACTGGACAGCAACAAGGTTCAAGAGTCATTGATCAAGTCATCGGAACCTAATCTAGTGATTAAAGACAACAAGCTGGTCATCGAGTTATTTGATTAACCCTTCCCGTTTAGCTTGGACTCAGATTTAAAACACAATGGCTGCCGATTTGGTGGCCATTTTTGTTTGTGTTGAACAAGCAATACTTCTGTTTTTAGGCTGTCTTTTAAGCTTGTTTTCTCTGGCTCATTTATTGAATTAGCCGCGTATCTCACCTTTACTTTACTCTTGTGAGCAAGTCATCGCTTCAGTCATCAAATCATAAGAAAGAAAAGGTGAACGAACTATGAAGAATCCAGTAATAGCGGATAACAAACCCGTTAAGGTCGAGCTAACCGAAGGCGAGGAGTATTACTTCTGTACCTGTGGCAAATCGAAAAACCAACCGTTCTGTGATGGTTCTCATGCCGGAACGGGCTTCAAACCAAAGAGTTTCGTGGCCGAGGAAACCGGCGACGCTTACCTGTGCCGCTGTAAGTATTCGAATAATCTCCCTTTTTGTGATGGCACTCATAAACAGTTTACGGCTGAGCAAGTGGGTCAAGAAGGCCCCGATGTTCATATCCAAGCGGCAACGCCCGATCTCTCACCAGCGGCTTCTGCAACCAAAGAAGAGCCCACGGTCGAGTTCATTCATCAATTAGCACGAGATGGTTTATCCAAAGTGGGCCACCATGGACCAATGACTTCTATGGGTGTTCCAAGATATCTACTGCCTCATTGGGATGATATTCAAGTGATGGTTGCTCAAATGGCGACCAAACCGTTATTGGAAAATGTGCCCGTCGGAACTGAGCTTATTATTGGGCCAAAAGCGAAAAAGCCGCTTAAATTGAACATCTCTTTATTTGTGTCTGATATGAGTTTTGGGTCGTTATCTGAAGAAGCGAAAATCTCTTTAGCGACAGGTGCGGAGCTTGCGGGGACGGGAATTTGCTCGGGTGAGGGCGGCATGTTACCCGAAGAGCAAGCGGCGAACTCACGTTACTTTTATGAATTAGCTAGCGCACAATTTGGTTACGACGAATCTAAGCTCAAAAATGTCCAAGCCTTCCATTTTAAAGGTGGGCAGGGTGCTAAAACCGGAACAGGCGGTCACCTACCGGGGGCGAAGAACATTGGTAAGATAGCTGAGGTGCGCGGTATTGAAGCGGGTACCGCCGCGATTTCCCCACCCACCTTTGTTGATCTAAAAACCGTCGAGGATTTCAAAAATTTCGCCGACCGAGTTCGAGAGTTGACGGGCGGTATCCCGATTGGCTTTAAGTTAAGTGCTAATCACATCGAAGAAGACATTCAGTTCGCACTCGATGCCAGTGCCGATTACATCATCTTGGATGGGCGTGGCGGCGGTACTGGGGCGGCGCCAGAAATGTTCCGTGACCATATTAGTGTGCCGACCATTCCAGCGCTTGCTCGTGCCAGAGCCTATCTAGACAAGCAAGGCGTAAGTGACAGAGTCACCTTAATCATTACTGGTGGGCTTCGTGTTCCAATGGACTTCGTAAAAGCGATGGCGCTTGGCGCTGATGGAGTCGCTATCTCAAACAGTGCCATGCAATCTATTGGGTGTGTTGCTGCCCGAATGTGTAACACCAATAATTGCCCGGCGGGCATCGCGACTCAAAAAGCCGATTTACGCCAACGGTTAAATGTCGAGAAGGCATCGAATCAATTGAAGAACTTTTTCGAAGCTTCGACTGAATTGATGCAAGTGATGGCGAGAGCGTGCGGTCATGATCATTTGAATCAGTTTAGCCCTCACGATCTAGCAACATGGAATCGCGAAATGGCCGAGCTATCCGGAGTCGCTTACTCTGGGGTCAGTCCATTAAACCAACT
>NZ_JBFRLX010000361.1:2803-6346 GCF_041470165.1 Vibrio sp. 10N.286.46.A8 | reverse complement strand
ATCGCAACTCTCATTGTTCTTGTTTTACTTGCTGGCGCTTATCCGCAAAATAAAAACAGGCGTTAATGGCTTTATAGAGCAATGGGAGTAAACGATGAAAGTGATTCACCATGGCGGCAAACATACCGTCACAGGATCTTGTCACGAGCTAAGAGATTCAGGCCAAGCGGTGCTCATCGATTGTGGCTTGTTTCAAGGTTTAGATCTTCAAGGTAAAAAGCTTCAAGGTGAAGACACTCGCCCTCTCGATATTGAGTTTGAAACTTCCCACCTCAATGCTCTTCTGCTGACCCACACTCACATTGATCATATTGGTCGATTACCTTGGTTACTCGCCAGTAGCTTTAACCAACCAATTTATTGTACTCAGGCGACAGCTGAACTCGCCCCTTTAATGATTGAAGACGGCCTAAAACTGCAAGGGCTCAGTCATAAACAATCCAAACTCATCCTTAAAAAAATTCATTCGTTGATTGCTCCTAAGCCTTATGGGGAATGGTTTCCAATTGTCTCTAAACAGCAAAACGACGGAAAGGATCACCATAGGCCAAATACTCTGCATGCTCGTTTTCAACCTGCAGGGCATATCTTAGGTTCGGCCTATATAGAGATTAAGTTACCCAACCAAGAAGTAGTGGTCTTTTCAGGCGACTTGGGCCCTAGTAACACGCCACTGCTGCCGGATCCTAAACCACCACAACAAGCCGACTATCTGTTTATTGAGTCGACTTACGGCACTAGCACGCACGACGATATTGCTTCACGCTCTGAACGCCTCAAAGCAATCATTGATCGTTCGTTACTTGATGGCGGCGTTATTCTAATTCCGGCTTTTAGCATCGGTCGAACACAGGAACTGCTATTTGATATCGAACAGCTGATCTTTGAGCATCAACTCAGCAGCGATATTCCTATCATCCTCGATTCGCCTATGGCAGAAAAGGTGACGCGATCCTACCGACGCTTTAAAGAGTTATGGGGGCAAGAAGCAAAGCAACGTCTTGAACTGAAACGTCACCCACTCGCTTTTGAGCAGTGCATTACGGTTGATGGACATAGAATGCACAAGAAAATCGTTAATCGCCTTAAGTCGACAGGTGAACCCGCGATTGTGGTCGCAGCTTCTGGAATGTGTCAGGGCGGCAGGATAATGAACTACTTATCCGCTTTGCTTCCCGATCAACGGACGGATGTGATTTTAGCGGGCTATCAAGCACACGGAACGCTCGGACGAGAGCTGCAACAAGGCGAAATGCAAGTTTCTATTGATAACAAAGACGTTGAGGTTAATGCTCAAATTCATGGCATGTCTGGCTATTCTGCTCATGCCGATAAAGAGGATCTCAATCGATTTATAGAGGGCATCGCGACTCCACCAAAAGAGGTGCATTTGATTCACGGTGAGCCAAATACTCAGTCTGAGTTCGCTAAAGAATTACAGGCGCGAGGGTTTGTGGTTGTTTGAAACAGGCATCAAACTAGCTACTCTCACTCAGTAAACATGAAGGTCAGAATTATCGAGCCTTCAAAGGCACAGTTTCTTAGGCCTGCGAGATCACTCGATGCAGGTGATATATTCCAATCAAATCCATCTCACCACTCCTATATCAGCCGTTCATGCTAAGAAATTTTCACCGCTGTTTTACGCAATTTCGTATCTTGTGCACACCTACCCTTCTTCTGCGCACCTCCCCACCCTTTTGTATTAATCACTATTTATTCACTTTGCAAAACACCAGCCGCAACAACCTGTTGCATAACAAGTTAAATGGAACGATTATCGAATTAGCACTAAGCATTAACAAACACCCTCTATAACTTGCTTTATGTCACAGTAATCTCAATGCGCAGTTAAATAATTTAACACTCGGGTTACAAGTGAAGTATTGTGTTGTTCGAAAAACAATCATAAGCAAAACTAACAGGGAAAATACTCATGCAGTCGTTCGTTGATTTTTTGAATGGAATAATCTGGAGCCCAGTACTTATCTACCTATGTTTAGGTGCAGGTTTGTTCTACTCCATCATGACTCGATTTGTTCAAATCCGTCACTTCTTTGAAATGTGGCGCTTGCTACTTTCGGGTAAAAGCTCATCAAAAGGCATCTCGTCTTTCCAAGCTCTTGCCGTTTCGCTATCTGGCCGTGTAGGTACAGGTAACATTGCAGGTGTTGCTGCCGCTATCGGTTTCGGTGGCCCAGGTGCCGTATTCTGGATGTGGGTGGTAGCTTTCTTTGGCGCGGCGACTGCTTACGCAGAATCTACGCTGGCGCAAATCTATAAAGAAGAAGATGAAGGCCAGTTCCGTGGTGGTCCGGCTTACTACATTGAAAAAGCAATGGGTCAGAAGTGGTACGCATGGATCTTCGCTATCGCGACTATTTTTGCATGTGGCATTTTGCTTCCAGGTGTACAGTCAAACAGTATAGGTAATGCTGTAGAAGCTGCATTTGGCTCAGGTGATATGATTGAAACAGCTATCGGTACATTCAGTTTCGCTAAAATTTTCACTGGTACTGTTGTTGCTATCATCCTTGCTTTCATCATCTTTGGTGGTGTTAAACGTATCGCGAACTTCACACAAATTGTCGTTCCATTCATGGCGTTGGCTTACATCATCATCGCATTCGTTATCATCCTACTAAACATCAGCCAAGTTCCTGTTGTTTTCGGAATGATTCTGGGTGATGCATTCACTCCTATGGCAGGCTTTGGTGCTGCAATCGGTTGGGGTGTTAAACGTGGTGTTTACTCAAACGAAGCAGGTCAAGGTACTGGTCCTCACGCGGCAGCTGCGGCAAGTGTTGATCACCCAGCTCAGCAAGGTTTGGTTCAAGCGTTCTCTATCTACATTGATACTCTTCTAGTATGTTCTGCTACAGCGTTCATGATCATCATCACTGGTGCCTACAACGTTCACGGCGGCGCTGAAGGTGTATTCCTTGTTCAGAACCTAGCAGCAAACATCGGTGCGAATGGTCCCGTATTTACACAGCTTGCTATTGAAAGTGCACTGCCAGGCATTGGCAAGCCATTCATCGCATTTGCTCTGTTCTTCTTCGCATTTACAACGATTCTTGCTTACTACTACATCGCAGAAACGAATATTGCTTACCTACGTCGTACCATCAAGATCCCTGGCATGATGTTCGTACTTAAGCTTGTTCTTATTAGTGCCGTTTTCTATGGCACCGTTAAAACAGCAAACCTTGCATGGGCAATGGGTGATGTGGGTGTTGGTTTGATGGCATGGTTAAACATCGTTGGTATTCTGATCATCTTCTTCATGTCTAAGCCTGCGCTTAAGGCTTTAGCAGACTACGAAGAACAACAGAAACAAGGTGTGACTGAGTACACATTCAACCCTGTAAAACTAGGCATTAAAGGTGCAACTTACTGGGAAGAGAAGTACAAGCGTAAAACAGGTAAGTCTCCTGAATCTGAAGTTGCAGACAGTAAACCTGTAGAGCAACCTTCAGCTTAAGCTTACCTTAGCAAATAGATCGCTTTAACTCGCGCTATTAATAACACATAAAAAAGGGG
>NZ_JBFRLX010000361.1:0-2036 GCF_041470165.1 Vibrio sp. 10N.286.46.A8 | reverse complement strand
GCTAACCCCTTTTGTTTTGTTCATAAAAATCGCAGTTTATAACGAGCTCATTACTTATAACGAACTGACTGCTTATAACAAACTAACTGTTCCCAAGCTAGAGCGTTAAGCTGCGATTTCTTGTGTTGCCATTTGAGGCGCTTTTTTCTCACCGATTGGCAGTACTGTGCGGCCATATTCGTTGTTGATTACTTGTGCCATTGCAAAGTAGATAGCTGACGCACCACAGAAGATACCTTCAAAACCAGCGATAGTGCCGATTAGTTCGCTGCCAGTGAAATCACGAGCTGCAAGTAGGAAGAACAAGATAGTAAGTGAACCGAATACTACTTGTTTCGCTACTGGGTAGCATAGAGAACCAATGAACATGAAGCCAGTGAAGATGCCCCATAGTAGTAGGTACCAACCCATAAACGCTGCTGGACTTGCTGGTAGGCCCATGTAAGGCATTACAATTAAACCAACCAAAGATAACCAGAATAGACCGTAAGAAGTAAACGCAGTTGTACCGAACGTGTCACCACGTTTGAAACACATTGTGCCCACGATAACTTGGCTTAGACCACCGTAAAAAATACCCATAGCAAGAATCATTGAATCGATTGGAAAGAAACCTGCGTTATGGATATTAAGAAGTATAGTAGTCATACCGAAACCCATTAGGCCAAGTGGTGCCGGGTTCGCCAGTTTTGTTGACATTTTGCGCGCCTTTAAAAAAAGTTAATAAAATTTGTACGCAAATTTTAATCCGAACGGCATAAAAAGATAGATCGCTAAATCGCAATCTTAGATTGCACCGTTCGCCAGTTCGGCTTTCGTGATGATTTCAAGTATCTCGCCAACTCGTTTAGGGCTTAGTTCCATCAAGACCGCTTGAACCTCGGGCTTTACACACGCTAACCACTCTCCCGAAGGTTCTTGGTTAAACTTATCCATCGGGCCCATACTTTGGCTCCATGTACCACGGATATCAACCGTATCTTTGTGCCCATCGTTGGTCGTAAAATATGAAAACTCAAAGGTTGTCGCATCGACAGATGTGATTTGGCCAGATGCCCCCCACGGCGCAGAAAGTTCGATCATAGGACCGATAGGATAGCTTTCACCTTCAATTTCTACAGAAGTTGCTTCACCAATGTAAATTTGAGCGTTATTGGCTGACTCTGAGACAGTGAAAGGTAATGATGTTGATACAGAATTAGGACCTTGAGGCGCAGCTTGCTTTAATAAGAATTGAACGATTGACGGGGATGCATTAACAGCAGCATCAACTTCCCCAACAGACTCCATACAGCCTTCGTAATTCATAATGCCTGTACTATCGACACCTTTAATTAAAGCGCCTTCAAGTGTTTGAATAACATGGATTTGGTTACCTTGTTCCTCAATAGATGTGATTTGGCCTACAGGACTTTTTAAGACTTGATAACGCTGAGCAACAATACCTTCAGAGCTCGTTTCAAAACTCAAACTGCCATAATTACCCCATCCCAAACTTTGCTCGAGACCTGACTGCGGCGTACTGTTACACCCAGTAACCCCAGTTACCAATAACGCAAGAATAGATAGCTTTAACTTCATTTTAATTGCCCTGTAATCAAATTATTCACGAACACAGTTTATCGATAAATGGAAAGCACTACTGTAATAGAAAGTAAGGGAAGTGTCGTATAACTGTCACTGAACAAGCAAGCCTCTTATAACAGAGGCTTGCTTAGTTTAATTATTTACAGCTAATTTCATCCCAGAACCAGTTCGATTGAACAGGGCTTTCCCAGACACCCGGGCCGTTTTTAGCTACGAAGCACTTGCCATTATGTGTCACCTTGTCGCCATTGCTCACTTGGCTAACACCCGCTTGCCATGTGATAAACACCGATGGATCAACAACGACAGGCGGCTCAGTCACAGGTGGTTCAACCGGTGTTGGGTCTACCGGAGCAGGATCGACAGGTGCAGGGACAACTGGCGATGGATCTGTCACTACGGGTGGTGTTGGTTCACCCGCTACAAATTTCCAAGGGCCGCCATTGGCA
>NZ_JBFRLX010000360.1:0-821 GCF_041470165.1 Vibrio sp. 10N.286.46.A8 | reverse complement strand
CCCAGAAACACCGGTCGCTTTTAAAGCGGGCCAATACTTAATGGTTGAAATGGGTGAAAAAGACAAGCGTCCATTTTCGATTGCAAGCAGCCCTTGTCGTCATGAAGGCGAGCTTGAGTTACACATTGGTGCAGCTGAGCATAATGCTTACGCTTCAGAAGTTGTTGAGGCAATGAAGAAAGCGCAAGCTGAAGATGGCGACATAGCAATTGATGCTCCGCACGGTGATGCGTGGGTTAAAGAAGAAAGCGATCGTCCTCTGTTACTAATTGCTGGTGGTACTGGCTTTAGCTACGTGCGCTCTATTCTCGATCACTGCATCGCACAGAACAGCAAAAAAGAGATTCATCTATACTGGGGCGCAAAGGATGAGTGCCAGCTGTATGCGAAAGAAGAGCTTGTCGACATCGCAGCAAAACACAGCAATGTGTATTTTGTACCAGTAGTAGAAGAAGCACCTGAAGTTTGGCACGGTCAAACGGGTAACGTACTTGAAGCAATCACGCAAAGTTTCGAATCATTAGCTGATTTTGATATCTACATTGCTGGTCGTTTCGAAATGGCAGGTGCTGCAAGAGACTTGTTTACTCAGAATAAAGAAGCAAAGCGTGACCATATGTACGCAGATGCTTACGCGTTTATCTAAGATTTCTTTTAGATTTAGAGCAAAAAGAGAGCAGAAATGCTCTCTTTTTTCCGTTTAGGTGAACTATTAGGCACTTAAGCTCTATTTGTTCATTTTTCATGAAAAAGTAGTTGCTAAGCTGAGAGGGTTCCCTATAATGCGACACCACTGAGACGGCAGACGCCACAAGGCTTCA
>NZ_JBFRLX010000359.1:0-760 GCF_041470165.1 Vibrio sp. 10N.286.46.A8 | reverse complement strand
GCTGTTGTTCGTCGGTATGTAGTGCAACTTCTTGAGCACCAATATATTCAAACGATTCAAGCGGAAGATGGCGAACAAGCACTAGAGCTTCTCCAAAACGACCCCGACATCACTTTCGTCGTTACCGATCATGACATGCCAAACAAAGATGGCATTTCGATGACCCGTGACATTCGAGTACATCATGATCGCAATCAACTCGCTATTCTTGGGCTATCTGGCAGTGACGACCGAACCATGACAGCTCGTTTCCTTAAGGCTGGTGCTAACGACTTCCTTTACAAGCCATTTAACCAAGAAGAGTTTTTCTGCCGTATTCATCAGCTACTCGATATGAAAGAGGCCACCAATGAACTATTTCGTCATGCAAATGAGGATGCTCTGACCGGGCTTTGGAACCGTCGTTATCTATTCAATCAAACATGTAAAGGCTGCGAACATCGCAGCATCGCCATGATGGATATCGACTTCTTTAAAAAGGTGAATGATACCTACGGTCATGATGGTGGCGATGCAGTACTCATTGAAGTCGGAAAGATCATCAAAAATCATTTTAAAGATGATGTCGCCGTTCGTTTCGGCGGTGAAGAGTTCTGCATTCAATCATGCCTACCATTTGAAGAATTTGTCGACACGCTAGAGTCAATGAGGATTGCGATACAAAACCAAGAAGTTATTCATGACTCACAACGGATTAAAGTCAGCATAAGTATCGGGTTAAGCGACTTAGTTGGCAGTTTGGATGAGCAAATAAAAGCCG
>NZ_JBFRLX010000358.1:0-1279 GCF_041470165.1 Vibrio sp. 10N.286.46.A8 | reverse complement strand
GGATAGGGATTTGAACCCAACCACTAAAAAATTAAATGCTTATTTTACAATGACTTGTCGTTATGTTCGAAAATCATTTTAATCGTTTGTCTTGTACAGATTAAACCTTACTTCACCGTTTAACGTCAAGATATATCAGATTGATATGTTAGTTACTGAACTAACTTACTAACTTTGCCCTTCGGGCTGAGTAGCTGGCACACTTTTGGATAGCGCGTTAGCGCTAGATTAGTCCCGCCCGATCAGGAAAAAGAATCCTGATAACTTGAACGTTTGTTAAAATTTGTTTGTACACTACGCCAAACTTTCTGCTTCTTTTTTATTAAAATTGAAGTTACGACCATTAATAATTTCATTATAAACATACTCATACGAATTAATCATATCAGTTAGCTTATTAAACTCACGGTGATAATGTTCATTGAGTAGGTAATCACAATCTGAGTTACGCAAAACATATGTGGAGATTGTCTGCTCTATCATGCTTTCGAACATAAACCTATACATCTGAGTCCAATCACTACTATGAGCATCACCTAAATAATTTCTGACTTCAAACAACGCACCTTCTTTTACAAAACCTAGAACTGTTATTTTCTTAACTGATTCTTTGTTGTCAAAAGGAAATGAAAATTTAAACTCACCAAATGCAGATTGCATATCTTTTAACGGTACGCCATCAGAAAGCTTATCTTTCACTATGCTTCCTAATACAGAGCATCGAATAGCGCCCATAACACGCTCTCTAACTGAGATTTTTTGTTGCTTAAAGTTCTGAGCAGAAGAAATATACGCCAAATCCTGAGATAAGGCTTTACTCATATCTCGATAGAATGATCGCTTTTCCTCTTCGACTATTCTTTTTTCAGATGAAGAAAAATTAATAAGGCCTAATTGAAAAAGTTCGTGCGATATATCTTGGATTCCTACATTCGTAAGACTTTCTAATTTTTTCTTAGAAATCTTGATATTCAGTACTTTCCTAAAAAAAATCATAAGTACCTCTAAATTCAAACAATTGTTAGACAGACAGGTTTTGACCATCGAGTTTACAAAATACAGACATCTTCTATCTAACGCACCATAGTAAACTGAGTACATACTCTACCATTATCTGAAGTAGGTTAACAAATGGCAATAGTAACGAGTCAATGTGACGAGTCAAGGTTGTAGAGCTAAGTAGCATTCGGGCATTTCTGAGTCAGATCTGTCTGTCGATTTAGCTAGTTTCATGTTGGTGTTCATGGCTAGCCATGGGAGTGAGTTAAGAGGCTCGCCT
>NZ_JBFRLX010000357.1:1009-1710 GCF_041470165.1 Vibrio sp. 10N.286.46.A8 | reverse complement strand
GTATTATCTAAATGTACAAAAACATTTCACCTGTCATTCTCTTAGGTTTAATTTTGTGTGGCTGCGGCAGTTCTGATTCTAGCGACCAGACATACCTACCACCAACCCCAGAGTGGGAACAACTAACTCAAGGAATTACCTACGATAGTATTAGTCATGGTAGTGACTATGAAGTTAATTATCGTGGCAAAACGATTTACGCTGTATCAAGTTATGATGCTTCTCGAGGGGCGCACAATTACAACTTGTTTAGTTACAAGGTAAATGAAACGGGCTCACGTTCAATCGGCTTTTATGGTGTTATTGTTCGAAGCGAGCTTAATGACCTTGATTACCTATATACATATAACAACGGTGGAATCACACAATATAGTTCAATTACGTGGACGCGTGAATTATATAGCGGCGAACTTGAAGGTAATGCGAACGGACTAACTTACACCTTTAAGTCCATTGATCACCTGCCTCGTGTAAGCCGTGAAATGAGCATAACATCTGGTCACGTAATGATCTCAGACCCTACAAGAGACAAGCAATATATTGGAAACTACGTAAGCGGTATTCAATTGACTCAAATAGGTTATGAAGATTATGCGTTGAATGCTGAGTTATTTAACAACGACTACGTTTTTGATTACTACTTATCCCCTACTACGCATGGGAGCACCAATTTATCAATCTCCGAACAAGGTAACCAAATC
>NZ_JBFRLX010000357.1:0-250 GCF_041470165.1 Vibrio sp. 10N.286.46.A8 | reverse complement strand
GAACAAGGTAACCAAATCTCACTGATTAACTCTAGTTACAGCGAAACCGTTACTTTATTTGGGCATGAACATCTGTTGTCATTTGACGTCCAGCATGATTCCAGAACAGACGATATTCTTTACACTGTTAGTTCATTCACAGAAAATTTTGGTTTGAATAGAACGGACTCGATTGACTATGAATACTCCAACATCACAGAACTAGGCAATTAACTTAGTCCAAAGTTATCCCTGACCCGTCCTGATATGG
>NZ_JBFRLX010000356.1:0-439 GCF_041470165.1 Vibrio sp. 10N.286.46.A8 | reverse complement strand
AGAGATGACAGCACTGCAATGTTTTTACCAATGGGTCATCGACTCACCGCCATTACTAGAAATCAAGCCACCGGTTTCGGATCTCAGTGCATTCTCTAGCCACCATGCCATCGACTCATCACATACTTATGATGGTAATCCTAGATTAGGTTTCCTCTACCAGCATCTATGCGAACAAGTCATCGTTGCCTCACCGAATTACTCGATAAAGCACGACGAGATTCAGATCAATGTGGAAGGTAGAACTCTCGGTGCAATCGACTTTATTCTTGAAGAAGAGAGCAGCCAAAAACTGCAACATTGGGAAGTGGCGATTAAGTTTTACCTGCTCCATGAACAAACATGGTTTGGGCCAAACTCTCATGATCAATTGGATAAGAAGCTCGATAGGATGCTAAGCCACCAGCTTGGTATGTCATCTTCAGCCGCCTTTATTGAA
>NZ_JBFRLX010000355.1:0-1487 GCF_041470165.1 Vibrio sp. 10N.286.46.A8 | reverse complement strand
ACTTTTTGAATCCTGTTCTAAACAGATAGGCGACGATAGATAAAACCAAAGCGAATTCAAGACCAAACCACAGGCTTGGCAGAACGCCAACAAATAATAGAAAGACAAGTTCGCCCCTAGTTTGCTTATTGGCCAATGGCTTACTTTTACTGGTGTCCAAATCACTGACATAAGGCATGTCGTAAATCAGCGATGCAGCAATTGCACGGCTAAAGGTATAACTGGTCACGATAACCATAAACAGAGCTGTCATGTTGACCAGCTCGTTCAACAGCACCCACTTGCCAAGCAGAGCCATAACCAGAGCAGACGCGCCATAGGTACCAATTCGACTGTCTTTCATGATGGTTAAACGGCGTTCTAGGGTCATGCCGCCACCAATACCATCGGCCATATCGGTTAAGCCGTCTTCATGGAATGCGCCAGTGAGCATCAGGCTAAAGCTCATCATCAAAAAGATGGCCACTGCACTCGGAAGTATTGCATCGAGTAGCAAGAACACACCGCCACACAGAACACCAAGTAACAAACCAACCGTTGAAAAGTAGCGACCCGAACGATTCATGCGCTCTTCTGAATAAGGCGTATTCTTCGGCATCGGCAAACGAGAAAAGAAACCCATCGCCAACGAAAAAAGTTCCCATTGGTATGTGATGCTATCTTTCAACGATCTTTTTGGTGCATCACTCATTAAACCGTGACTCCAGCACTCGCAAAACTCGCCATGTTGTTATAGAACTCTGCCGCCGCACGAATTATTGGCATAGCTAGCGCAGCACCTGTGCCCTCGCCCAATCTCAATCCAAGATCGAGCAGTGGCTCAGCGTCTAGCAGCTCTAATAGAATCTTGTGCCCCGACTCTTCAGAGCGATGAGCAAAGATCATGTAATCACGGCAACTCGGTTCAATTAGAGTCGCGACATACGCCGCAACCGACACGATAAAACCATCGACCAACACAGGGGTTCTGTTTTGGTAAGCGCCAAGGAAGCCCCCCACCATTTGAACTATTTCATAACCGCCGACTTGGCTTAACACCTCTTTTGCGTCAGGATTTATGCAACGAGCAACACCTTGCTTAACCACCGCCACTTTACGTGCAAGCTGTTCATTGTTGATGCCAGTGCCTAGGCCGACACACTCATCTGCAGTTCGGTTTGCTAGCGCACTTAAGATGGCAGACGCGCTGCTGGTATTGCCGATGCCCATTTCACCAAACATGATGATATTCGTGCCATTCGAAATGGTTCTAGATACAAGCTCAGTTCCCAGTTCAATCCCACGTTCAACAGTTTCTAAACTCATTGCCGCTTCATTGGCAAAGTTATTGGTTCGCGTACCTGAGCGCTGAGAAATCAACATGTCGCTGTCAGATTCAACAGGCAGCAAAATCCCAGTGTCCACGACTGTAATTTCGACGTTGTTTACCGCACAAAAGCAATTAATCGCTGCGCCACCGCTTAAGAAGTTCAACACCATCTGTTGCG
>NZ_JBFRLX010000354.1:0-1944 GCF_041470165.1 Vibrio sp. 10N.286.46.A8 | reverse complement strand
CTTTGGTGCTGCCTGTTTATATGTCCGATGATCTTTATCATCGGTACTGGATATGGCGACTAACCATTTCACGTTATTGGATTAAGTTGATTTTTGATTAATTGAAACTGGTTTACCCTTCGCTTGAAAACAACTGATCAAGCTTGTTCTCGTAGTCGTGGTAATTCAGGTGTTCGTAAAGCTCTTTACGGGTTTGCATTGAATCCAACAGAGCTTCTTGATTGCCTTCAACTAACAAGTGCTTGTAAACATTCTCCGCCGCTTTGTTCATCGCACGGAACGCACTCAATGGATAAAGCACCATGTCGACACTTGATTGGGCCAACTCGTTACAGTTATAGAGCGGCGTTTGGCCAAACTCAGTGATGTTCGCGAGAATAGGTACATGCTTGCCCGTTGCTGATTTCAGCGCTGCCGAGAACTTCACGTATTGATCGAGTTGATTCATCGCCTCAGGGAAAATCATGTCAGCGCCCGCTTCAACACAAGCAATCGCCCTTTCAATCGCACTATCAATGCCTTCAACCGCTAATGCATCGGTACGCGCCATAATCACAAAGCTCTCATCGGTTCTAGCATCGGTTGCCGCTTTGACTCTATCGACCATCTCTTGCTGGCTTACAATCGCTTTATTTGGTCGATGACCACAGCGTTTCTGGGCGACTTGGTCTTCCATGTGAATTGCAGCTGCGCCCGCTTTTTCCATAGCTCGAATGGTACGTGCAATATTAAATGCGCCACCAAATCCCGTATCGATATCCACCAGCAATGGCAGATCACACGCATTGGTAATACGTTCAACATCCACCAACACATCGTTCAATGTAGTGATACCCAAATCAGGCAAACCGTAAGACGCATTGGCGATGCCTCCGCCAGACAAATAGATCGCTTGATGCCCCAAGTTCTTTGCCATCATCGCGCAATACGGATTCACCGTGCCGACAATCTGCAATGGATCGTTGTCTTGCACAGCTTGTCGGAACTTAGCTCCTGCTGATAACTTCATAATGACGCTCCTTGTTAATTGTTAATTTCTAATCTTTATGACTACTGATGTTTAGCTCTCGCCAGCGAAGAACCGCTGGCAAATACCAGTCGCCAGTTAATCAAGATCTTTGGATTGAATTTGTTGCTCTATAAGCAATCGACTACCCGAGATGTGTCGTCGCATTAGCATTTCTGCTAGCTCTTCATCACGATTACGAATCGCTTGTAGGATGTATTTGTGTTCATCGAGCGCCTCTTTTGGTCGAGACTGAGCCCTAGGCGATTGATAGCGGTACATGCGTAATAGGTGATAAAGCTCGTCACACAACAGAGAAATCAATTTGCTGTTACGACTCGCTTTGATAATGCGGTAATGAAAATCGAAATCCCCATGTTGATGAAAGTAAGAAGAACCTTCGACTTCATCGATATGTTTAGAATGTGTCGACAATAATCCTTCAAGCCCGATAAGCTCTTCTTGTGTGATATGTCGCGCTGCTAAGCGAGCCGCCATGCCTTCCAATGCCTCTCGCACCGCGTAAAGCTCTAGCAGTTTGTCTGCAGAAAAAGTAATAACTCGAGCGCCGACATGAGGAATTCGCTCAATAAGCCCTAGCCCTTCGACACGCATTATCGCTTCACGTAATGGACCTCGACTTACCTCGAAGCGTTTAGCCAGTTCAGGCTCCGAGATCTTACTGCCCGGAGGTAATTCACCGTTAACAATTGCCTCAACGAGGTATTCCGTCAGGTTTTCTGACTTGGTGTTTTCTTTATCGCTCACACGAGTTTTCGTGTTTGCACTTAAGCTGAGATCTTTTATCGCAGTATTCATATTCACGCTGCTCACTTCTGATTGCCGACCCTAACTGTCAACAATTTCATAACATGAACATAAAATACACGATCGAATTGTCGACAATCAAGTAGATTGTCGACAATTTAGACTAAGGT
>NZ_JBFRLX010000353.1:0-694 GCF_041470165.1 Vibrio sp. 10N.286.46.A8 | reverse complement strand
GCAAGTCTGATATTTCATTTTTTTTTGTGCTATCCTCTCGAAGATTCCATATCTGGTAAAAGCTCCCAAGTAACACTTTCCTACTAAATTCTTACTAATTAATAACTTAGCGAACCAATCACGCACACGCTGTCGGTTTATTGCGCAATCGTTTTCCTCTCTTTTTCACACAATATCGCCTTCATTAAGCAAATATGTGAAGAAAGTGCCTCGAAATCACATAAAAACCACACTTTTCTCCAACAAAAAAATGCCTTTTTTCTTAAATAAATTCGATTTTTTTTCTAATTTTTATCTGTTTTTGACCAAATTGGGCAGTCTGGTGACGTTTCTGTTTTGCGGTCACTTGGAAAAGTAGAGTGAAAACGACTCAATCTAGAGGCCAATACTCACTTGGGTTTGATAATTCAGCCCTCGCACTCCACTAAATGAAGCTTTCAAACTCAAACTTTATAAATCCATCTTCTATCCACCCGTTGCATTGCCGCGCCGAAAGCACATTTCGTGGCTGCCCTTTCGTTCATGTAACCTGGAACATTCAGTAAAGCGCATAGAAAAAGAAGATTGGTTGACGTAAAAATCTAAGGGAAAGATTAGATTTGAAGAATAAAAAGCAAAAAAAAATGGCTCAGGTAATTAACCTTAGCCATTTTTATTCGATGTTTTGAATTGTTCTTTACAAGCTATTGAGTAT
>NZ_JBFRLX010000352.1:0-739 GCF_041470165.1 Vibrio sp. 10N.286.46.A8 | reverse complement strand
AGCACTAGACCCTAACCTTTCGAAAGGTTGAGTCGGCGACAAGTTTAACTTATAAAAAACGCCTCAAGCATTGCTTGAGGCGTTTTTGTTTGTCTGTTGTAGGCGCATCTATTGCTCTACAACGATTATTCTTATTATACGTTCGTTACGTCGATGAACATTGACTCATCGATGTTAGAAGATGAAATTTCAGCTTCTTCGAATTCGTACGCTTTGCGGTCTTCACTACGGTCTAGTGGAAGGTTCACGAAGTCAAACAGTTCGCGGTCAGCCAGTTGGCTTGGACTTACGTTCTGGATTGACTTGAAGATCTTCTCAACACGACCTGGCGTTTTCTTATCCCAATCAATTAGCATCGCTTTAATGTTCTGACGCTGTAGATTCTCTTGAGAGCCACATAGGTTACAAGGAATGATTGGGAAATCTAGGTGCTCTGCGTATTGGATTAAGTCCGTTTCACGACAATAAGTCAGTGGACGAATAACAACGTTACGGCCATCATCAGAACGCAATTTTGGCGGCATTGCTTTCAAGCGTGCACCGTGGAACATGTTCAGGAACATCGTCTCAACAATATCGTCTAGGTGGTGGCCAAGAGCAATCTTAGTCGCCCCAATTTTCTCTGCAAACGAGTACAAAGTACCACGACGAAGACGAGAACATAGACCACAAGTTGTTTTACCCTCTGGCACTTTCTCTTTAACTACGGAGTACGTATCTTTATCTACGATGTAGTAAC
>NZ_JBFRLX010000351.1:0-702 GCF_041470165.1 Vibrio sp. 10N.286.46.A8 | reverse complement strand
ATGATAAAGCGCTTCGCTGAGTAAATATTTAGGTAAGTTGTCACCTGACAAGTGTGGCGCGACTAAAGAGATAATGTCTTTTGTGATTGCGATATTCTTTGGAACGGAATTGACTAAGGTTCCATCGTAATCCCACAGGATGGCATCTAACTTCATGGTGTATCTCGTTGTTTAAATTGACGATTTCAATTTATCACTTGAAGCCCTATTGAGGGAAACCTTATTGTCTTGAATTTGAAAATTAGTCCAATCCGAACAAAGCTAGAGAGCAAACCGTTACTAGCAAGCAAAAACCAAACTGCGTTTGCTCACATCACTGCTTTATCAATTGCAATATATGCGTATAATCCCCGCTCCATTGCGCTATCGCCATTAAAAATAGCGCCATTCAACATTTTTAATGAGTACCCAATGTCGAAACTATTTTTCAAAGGCCGTATCGAAACAAGACAGAACCACGTTCTTGCAGGCTACAACGTAAACCGCGATGTTAAAGTGGGTACTGAAGAGTCACCAGTCAATGTAACGGTTCAAACTGACGCTCGCAAAACTGAAGTTGAAGCAATCGCTGCTGAACATTCAATCTTCGTGACTGTATCTGTGGATGCAGAGAAAGAAGAAAACACACTTGAGTTCGACACGTTGCTAAACAAGCCAAAAACAATGACGTTCGAAAAAACACCTAACCGTAACGATCCATGT
>NZ_JBFRLX010000350.1:0-1920 GCF_041470165.1 Vibrio sp. 10N.286.46.A8 | reverse complement strand
GATGCCTTCTTTCTCTAGGATTTCAGCAGCACGGATGCCTTCCCAAGTAGAAGCCAGTTTGATAAGGATGCGGTCGTTAGTGATGCCAGCGTCGTTGTACATTTTGATAAGTTGACGAGCTTTAGCAACGCTGCCTTCCATGTCGTAAGAAAGACGAGCATCTACTTCAGTAGAGATGCGGCCAGGTACAACGTTAAGGATTTCTTTACCGATGTTCACGTTAAGCATGTCACAAGTATCTTGAACTTGTTGTGCTTTGTCGCCACTTTTCGCTTTAGCGTATTCGATAGAAGCATCGATTAGAGGTGCGTACTCAGCAATTTGAGCGGCTTTAAGAATTAGAGATGGGTTAGTTGTTGCATCTTCAGGAGTGTACTTGCTGATAGCTTCGATATCGCCAGTGTCAGCTACAACAGTTGTTAGTTTACGAAGTTGCTCTAATTTATTGCTCATTTTGATCATCCTATGTATCGCAGAACACCCCTTTAATGGGAGAGGTGTGGGCATTTGCAAGCGAACTAATGAAGTTCCTCATGGTTGTACCAGTGAGTCAAACTTACATTAATTTAAATTTTTCTTCGAACGAACATTTGCACAGAACATTTGATCGCTCGATGAGTAAATGATGTAGCCATATTTATCCGATCTAGCCCCAAAGTCAACGGTAAATAGTGCTGTATGGTGACTTCAGTCAAATATATTTCGCTCTAGTAATCATGGGGTATGCAAGCAAACGTTTAACGAACAAAGTGAGGTGAATTAATCAACACCAAAACTATGGTTATGATGCTGAGCAAATGCTCCTTGATGTTACATATGTTCGGGGTGTAAGCTTGTGTATCACTTACTGAGCTCTCCTTTATTAGGAAGTGCAGCAGGTAAAATAATTGTTAAATATTGGTTGAGTGGTATATGAGTAACAATATCCAAGATGTTTCCGAAGAAAACACTGATCTCCTAACCGAAGTCGCCGTTGCCTACTATCAAGATGGTGCGACTCAAGAAGAGATCTCTAAAAAATTCTCTATCTCTCGTGCAAAGGTTGGTCGAATGCTCAAACAAGCCCGCGATGAAGGGATTGTCGAGATCACCGTGAAATACCACCCAGTATTCAGCGCGAAGATCGAACAACGTTTGATCGAACGATTTGGTGTTAAGCGTGCACTGGTTGCATTAGACCAACCGAATGAAGAGAAGCAGCGGTTACAGGTTGCGGGCTTGGTGTCGAACTACTTAACGAGCACCCTAAAAAACGGCATGGTAGTCACGGTTGGCCAAGGTCGAAACGTATCGTCGGTTGCTCACCATACTGGCGTAATTACCCCACGTGACTGTAAATTCGTATGTGGTATCGGCGGCATTCACCCAAGAGGCGGTATGTTTAATGCCGACCATATATGTAGACAACTCGCCAAGAAATACGGTGGATCTTCTGAAACCTTGTATGCGCCTGCTTATGCAGAGAACAAAGCACAAAAATCCGCGTTCATGGAAAACAGTACTGTTAAGCAAACACTCGATCTAGCTCGTAAGGCAGATGTTGCATTAGTGGGTATTGGTGACATGAGTGAAAACAGCTATATGGTCGACCTAGGTTGGTTTACGGCGGGAGAGGTCGTCCAATCTCGTTTACTACAAGGCGTGGTCGGTGACTTTGCGGGTTATGACTTTTTTGATGTACACGGCAAAGCCGCAAACACTGTGATGAGTGACCGAGTCATCGGCTTAGGCCTGGAAGAGTTCCGCCCAATCGCTGAGGTAATTGCCATCGCTGCCGAGAACAGTAAGCCATTAGCTTTATTAGGTGCATTAAGAACCGGCGTAGTAGACGTGATTGCAACCAGCGTAAGTAATGCTTTGACGGTACTTAACTTGGATGAGCAGTTGAAACATGCGTCTCCATAGTTAACTCTTTTGTAG
>NZ_JBFRLX010000349.1:0-421 GCF_041470165.1 Vibrio sp. 10N.286.46.A8 | reverse complement strand
ACAAGATCAGTTTAACTAGCAAGATCAGCCAAACGGGCATCTAAAAACAAGAAACACTTTTCCGTTTTGGTGGCCCCGCGCCACCTTTTTTGTTTTGGCTATTGGGATAAGAACCATAAAAACGCCACACGTCACATATGCACGTGTGGCTTATAAACCAATAAACTCTACTTCCGATTAGTGGCTCAAGATCACCTGATTTCGCCCTGAATGCTTCGCTTGATATAAGGCTTCATCAGCGCGGGCAATGGTCTCTGTCACCCGCTCTTGTTTCATCTCGGCAATGCCGATACTGCAAGTGAGAGAATCCCCATGAATCCAAAGATGTTGGCTAACCAAAAGTCGGATTTTCTCTGCCTTTCTCTGCGCTTCGCCAGCTTCGGTTTCAGGGCAAAAAACAATAAACTCTTCACCACCCCAA
>NZ_JBFRLX010000348.1:0-591 GCF_041470165.1 Vibrio sp. 10N.286.46.A8 | reverse complement strand
ATATGACTCGCCATTTTTCTGTAAGATAACATTAAGTTGTAAGTCTCAATGTTCGATATTCAACCGTTGTTTTTCATATCAAATTTGGACTTAAATATCATGAAAAACAAGATCATAAATATGAAATCATTTACACCATAAATTGTGTAAAACACACCAGCCATCGTATCCGCTTCATATACTGGTGATAGCGTATTATTGGAAAGCCAATTCACCCAAATCACCACATAAACCAACTTTTCAATAAAGAAAGCACCAGCAAGATATTTGATGTTCGCATTGATTGTTGCAGCCCCAAGGTACGCTAAACCCCAAACGACGATCATAATCAGTCCAAAGTTGGACATTACTACGGGATCGGCTTCGTTAATGGCACTATTCGTAAAAAAGCGTGAAAACAGTAAAACAGCACCAACATTCATCGCTCCTGCTGCCAATAGAATGCTTTTTACTTTTGTCTGATTCATTGCAAACCCCTCATTTAAATAAGTAAAACATCAATCACTTATAATCTTTATCATTTGTGACGAAGTCATTCTTTCTACTGACTGAAAATGTTCTAAATGAATAAGCTTAGCCAGTGCCATCGCC
>NZ_JBFRLX010000347.1:0-1426 GCF_041470165.1 Vibrio sp. 10N.286.46.A8 | reverse complement strand
ATGCCATCCTGTGGGATTACGATGGAACCTTAGTCAATTCCGTTCCAAAGAATATCGCAATCACAAAAGACATTATCTCTTTAGTCGCGCCACACTTGTCAGGTGACAACTTACCTAAATATTTACTCAGCGAAGCGCTTTATCATGAAGCCAACCACGGGGCTAAAAACTGGCAAGCCTTGTATGTCGACTATTATGGGATGTCTCATGATGAAATGTTGATCGCTGGTGGTATGTGGGCAGAGCATCAAGAGCAAAATCAAACTCCCGTAGCCTTGTTTGAGGGAATGGAAACCGTGATCAGTCAGTTCGCGCACCTTCCTCATGGGGTTTGCTCGCAAAACTCTCAATTGAATATTCGAACTGTACTCGATAGCTACGGTATCGGTGAGGTGTTTAAGTCAGTTGTTGGCTATGACGATGTATCGAATGGTAATCAAAAACCGCATCCGTTTGGCGGCATGAAGTGTGTTGAGAACATATTTGGTGAAGCTCAATCTAAAGAACTGTGTTTGATGTATATCGGTGACCATGAGGCGGATACACAGTTTGCTCGCAATATTGAAGTAGCACTGGGTAAGAACGCAAAAGTGATCGCGGTAGCTGCGGGTTATAGCCGTTCTGAACCTGAAAATTGGCAAACGAAGCCCGATTACATTGCTCACAGTGTCGATGACCTTTCAATGATCATTGGCAAATACGTTTAATCAGCAACGCTTAGTCGAAAGTAGTTAATTTAAGGAAGAATAATGAAACCAAAAGACGTGGTATTAGGATTTTGGGATGCAATGCGCAGTAATGATTTTGCAAAGGCGAGTGAATGGCTAGCCACAGATTTTGAAGGCTATTGGCCGCAGTCGTCTGAATTGACGGTAGGGCGGGACAACTTCACAGCAATCAATGCTGAATACCCAGACAATGGTGTTTGGGAGTTCACGCTCAATTCAATTGTCTGTGAAGGTGATACGGTAGTAACGGACGTTTCGGTTACAGACAGTGTATTGAAAGACCGAGTGATCACCTTTCACACGGTTGCTGATGGCTTAATTCAAAAGCAAACTGAGTTTTGGCCAGACCCATTCGAAGCGCCGGCTTGGCGATCGCAGTGGATTCAGGTTGTATCGAACAATTAGTTTGTGTCGATACGATCAGTTTGTAACGAAAAACCAGGTTATAACAAACAAGTGGCATTAGGAGGTTTCATTGAACAAGGTAGTGATTGTAACAGGCGGGAGCCGAGGCATTGGCGCGGCGACATCTAAATTGTTGGCCAGTAAAGGCTATGCTGTATGTGTTAACTTCATACACAATGAGTCTCGAGCTGAAGATCTAGTGAACGAGATTCGTGAACAAGGCGGAACCGCCATAAGCGTGCGTGCGGATGTGTCTGTTGAATCGGACGTGAAATCCTTATTCGAGATTGCTC
>NZ_JBFRLX010000346.1:0-3322 GCF_041470165.1 Vibrio sp. 10N.286.46.A8 | reverse complement strand
GACCTGTTGACGTTTTTCATGGTGCAAACTACCCCGATGTTGCGTTATTTTATTAATTATTCTTATTAAAAATCAGCGTCAAAGTAACAATAGTGTCATTCAGATACAAAAAAACATTATTTATATACTCATAAATAATGTTTATATGCACCTATATAAATAAACACACCCACCACAACCAACAACTGATTCACAAATCCTTATGTGCTTTTACAAACAACATATTTTGTGTGTCATTCACATACCAAAGCCCTTACACAACACCTTTCCAGTGCAAATGACAATCAACACAATTATAACCAAAACCTATGCACTCTCCACCTTTTCGTTGACGAAAATCGTTGAAATTAATGTAAATATTCCTACTGCATAGGATTAAAGCTCAAAAAACACTCAAAGTAACCATTATCTATTTTTGTGATCAGCGTTACACCAAAATGCAACTAAACACCTATTGATGTAACCTAAGGGAAAGAAGTGCGACAGAACATTCTTTTTTCGATTATCTCATGTATGTGCAGAAAAATAAAAAGAGCCAATAAATATAGCTCTTTTATTTCAATTTATTCTATCGTTGCTTTCGTAGTCGAAGGAGCATGCACAATATAAAGAGGATTGGTAGTGAGGAGCTTCCTCCTGACGAATCATCTTGACTTAATGACACAGATGATGCGTTTGAAACACTCGGTAAAACTTCTATATCAAACGACCCAACCCACTCATCACCATCGCCCGATAAAACCTTATATCTAATAGTGTCATATAAAGCCAGCTTACGTTGAGCAGGAGCATTATAAATGATCTTACTATCTACAATGTTTGCAATACCACTGCGTGGAAATTCTAAAATAGATAATCGGTAAACATCTCCGTTAATAATAGGAACTAAATCGATTGTATCGCCATATTTTACTTGCAGCGATTTGGTGCCCAATAATAAAGCTTCCGTTCTTTGCACATCCAGAACTACAGACTGCTTTGCATTACCTCCTGACGAGTCCTGTACCAAAATCGTAAATCGGTATCGCTCTCCTTTCGAAGCATCACTAGGTACTGTCACTTGTAG
Source organism: Vibrio sp. 10N.286.46.A8 (assembly GCF_041470165.1). Taxonomy (NCBI): domain Bacteria; kingdom Pseudomonadati; phylum Pseudomonadota; class Gammaproteobacteria; order Vibrionales; family Vibrionaceae; genus Vibrio; species Vibrio sp. 10N.286.46.A8. Next base: position 2,256 of record NZ_JBFRLX010000346.1, on the reverse strand, counting down.
GGCTTTGGAGCGTGATCCACTTAATTTCAGGCTTGGACCTTGAATTTGAGACCACATAATTTGATGCTCAGAAGAATCGACGTCGGTAATATCGGTTACCGTAAAAGTAACAGTTTCACCAGGCTTAGACGTCACCTCGAGCCTATCTATTGTTAACCTTGGCGCGTCATTCACAGGCTTAATATCAACTTCCACACGAGCAAAATCCGTCTCATACCCTAGCTTATCTACCAAACGGTATGTGAAGCTGTCACGGCCAAACTGGTCAACCTTTGGGAAGTAGGTTCCATCTTTTATCACGCCCTTCATTGGCTTCTGAGCGATTTCAAAAGAGTAATTATTTGGCTTCGGTAAATTGATATCATTAGCCAATAAATTAAGCATAAAAGGGGTATCTTCCTCGGTCGATATCATGTCATCGACAGCAATTGGCCTCGCATCTATTGGCAACTCAAAAAGCGCTGCAAAAGGGAAATTCTGACCGAAACCGCGACTCAACCCTCGAGTTTTGTAATCAGAAATAGATCCTGAAAATTGACTTTTCCTTTGTCCATCCCCTAAATACGCATCTAAAAACTGAGTTGAGTATTCAGGGGTACCATTCTCAATCTCTAAGACAATTAACTTTGTGCCTAGCCCAAGCTTAATTTTCTCGTCGAAAATGATTTGTCCGCCGCCCTGCCTCGCGATGCCTCTGTGTAACAATCGAGCTGCTTGCTCGTCAATAACTGCATTGCCGAATCTTGATTGATATGGATATTCCACCAAACGATAAAACATCGGCATCGCGACGCTCGTTGCTTTCGCGTAAAAGTGAATTCCTCCAATACTTTGGTTTCCCTTGACCACATCAATGGGGAAACCTAGAACATTAATATTCGCGTCATAACGTGGGTATGTTCTCCCAAAAGAGGTTACCCAAGATGATTTGTTGTTGGTGTTAGGTACCAACAAAGAGAAACTCGCTTTGGTATCATCGCTAACAATATTGGTTATTGAGATATCCGTCTTTCGCCCCGCCGTAATCGCTGTTAAGGAAGGTTCTGAATCATCGGAGAGATTGGTAACCGATTCTCTACCTGGGAAGACATCGCCAGAGTCTCCAGAAGAGAATCCATTTTCTAATAACCCCTCTCCATCGGCTTGGAATACCTGTACTTGCATCGGACCAGAACTATTGAATTGGTTATCTATATTCACGGCTGTGATTAATAACCCCTCACCACGGAGCGCTTGGTCATAATCGTTTTTGCGTCTATTTTCCACATAAGCACGAGGCCCAAACTGTTTAAGGTAAGGGTCTAGGTGGATAACGCTTTCACCCTTGATTGTACCAACTTCAATGCTCCCGTTATTGGAGAGTACTTTCGGCTTTAAAAAACCAGATGCCTCTTTACTCCAAGCCAACATGTTGACCGGAGTTTCGCCAGCATACTGATCCGTCGGTTTTCTCCCCCAACTGCCCCCTCCCATTAACCCCCAATGACCAATAGAACCATCATGCTGATAAGAATATAAATCTGGAAGTCCTAACATCAGATGTCCAAGCTCATGTGCTATCACCCCCATTGTTGACTGATGGTCACCTTGATAATCGGCGAACAAGCAATAAGCACTAATGCGTTTTCCATCGATCTCGACAGTGCTATGAGCATACTTATGAGGCCAAATTGTCGGGGTTTTTCGTGTACCACTAGATTTGTCATTCCCAGCAAAGACAAACATGACTGACAGCTCTTGAGCTGAGATGCTATTATCGTTGTTCGAATCATATTGAGAAAGGTCGAAGTCAACATCTAGCGCTTCATATGCCTTTGTGAACACATTATTAAGCTTAGTTTGGCAGTTTTTCTCAGACTTTGAATGGCAGTTAGGATGATCTATATCCAGCGTGATATTAATAACACCATCATTTTTTGTTCCTTCATTTTCTTTGGCAGGAACAACTTTATAATTCCCATAACTATTTTTTAGAAAATAATCTTGAACACTTTGTTGGTTTTCACCAAATATCGTCGACTGAAAATCATTTTCAATCTGTTCGTCCAAAAAACTGACCTGTATTACCAATAAGGCCTGCTCAGTGATCCTTTTTTTCGAAGGACTGTTTAGGTATGAGCGTTGAGTATTCATTGGGGTAAATCTTTTGTGGTTCGCAGCGGGTGAGTCAAAAGATTCATTGATATGTATTGGATCAATCTTTAGGTTTTTTATGTTTGATTCAACGGGTATTTCAGTATCACTCGAAGCCAACAC
>NZ_JBFRLX010000345.1:0-953 GCF_041470165.1 Vibrio sp. 10N.286.46.A8 | reverse complement strand
TACCTATGAGGCCTTTTTATATCGATATCTTTCTAGTTCAAGACAGATGGTTAACGAGTGCAGTCGTTAATCATCAACCTTAATTAATAATTGTAATTACCAGAACACGTCTCGACGTTTTGCTCGAGCGATAATGTTGTCTGGCATTCTCCGCTCCAAACCGCTTCGAAGCACAGTTATACGCTTATGTTGCCTTTGATCCGCTGTCACCGAGTTGTATAACCAGCGATAAGCATCTTCATAATCTAACGGGCTACCGTAATCACGTAGCAAGAGTTCCGCTAAGTGGATACTTGCACTTAAGTTACCCATTGAAGCTGCTTCACGGAGATATGGAATCGCGCGCTCTTTATCTTGTTGCACCAAAGTGCCCAGAGAATAATAACGTCCTAACTGCTCGAGTGCCGCTGGTAAACCTTGATGTGCTGCGTTTTCCATATAGTAAAGACCAAGCTCTACATCTTGCGGAACACACACACCCCACGCCAGCATATCACCGTATAAAAACTCATAAGAAGGCAAGCTAATACGCGTTGCACGAGCAACGATATCTTCAACTAACTGGCACTTATCAGCTTTCACTCGCTCTAGGTGTTGATTATTCTCAATTAAATTAATCAGTTCAGCTTCTGTATATATTGGAACGGGCTCTCCCACATCAGCCAAATCTGCATGACTCAAGGGTGAGCTCAGCGCCACTATCAATGAAGCTGCTACAATTCGTAGCTTCATACCTGCACTCTATTATCTGTCGCTAAAGTTATCTATTTCTTATTGGCTACCGAGGTAGACGCCCAAAAATAGGGTGAACTTCACTTTCCATGATATCTGTATCGGCAACAACCTTGATGGCTTTAGACAAAACTTGCCGCTAATGGGCAATATTTTGCCTGGTGACGCTTAAAAGATCACCATCAAAGAGTGAGTGGCTAAATTTGTCTCGTCCTAAAATA
>NZ_JBFRLX010000344.1:0-1314 GCF_041470165.1 Vibrio sp. 10N.286.46.A8 | reverse complement strand
CTTTTAACTCGATCATAAGACCTTGAGAGTTGTTTTCTGTTTGCTGCGTCATAATACGTCCTTGATCTTGTTAATTATCGTTTGTGACCGGTGTGAAGTCTGTTTTCCAGCCAAATCGAGTATCTCGACATGCCAAAACAAAACACCCAGAACACTAACGCGACAAATACATAACTTTCTGTTGAATACCCAAGCCACTCAGGGTCGGTATTCGCGGCTTGGCCAATCCCTAGTACATCAAACATACCGATAATCAAAACTAGACTGGTATCTTTGAACAAACCAATAAAGGTATTCACAATTGAAGGAATCGTGATTTTAAGAGCTTGAGGCAGAATGATAAGCCCGGTTTTTTTCCAATAGCTCAACCCTAGAGCGTCAGCGGCTTCGTATTGACCTTTTGGTATTGCTTGCAAACCACCACGGATTACTTCCGCCATATAAGCAGCGCTAAACAGTACTACCCCGACAAGTGCACGTATCAGTTTATCGGTCTCCATCCCCTCTGATAAAAAGAGCGGAAGCATTACCGAGGCCATGAATAGAACCGTAATCAGTGGTACACCACGCCAGATTTCGATGTAAACGGTACACATACTGCGGATGATTGGCATCTCTGAACGACGCCCTAGCGCCAGTGCGACACCGATAGGTAGTGATACAACGATACCAACAAGTGCGATGATCAGTGTAACCAGTAGGCCGCCCCATTTATGGGTATCAACAACCTCTAGACCAAATACACCACCGTATAGTAAGCCTGCAATGATAAACGGGTAGATGTTTACGAAGAATAACCAAATCCACGTACGCTTAGGTGTTTTTTCGTAAGCTAACAAAGCAACAAAAATAGCTAATGTTGCGTAGAAAAAGCGAGGACGCCACAGTTCCGCTTCTGGGTAGAAGCCGTACATGAATTGGTCCCAACGGACGCTAATGAAAACCCAACAAGCGCCTTCGCTAGTACAGGCATCGCGTGTTGTTCCTATCCAGTCAGCGCTCAAGAATGCCCAATCAGCTATTGCCCATAATAAAGTGAAAGCAAAGTAAGCAAGCACCACAGTGACGACACTGTTAATTGGTCCATTAAATAGATTTTTTCTTAACCAACCGACAGGTCCAACAGTATTAGCTGGAGGCGGAAGATCAGGTTGAAATTGATGTGTACTCATCTTATCTCTCCACCAACGCTACTTTGCGGTTGTAAATGTTCATTAGAGCGGATGTCAATAGGCTTAGAGTTAGGTAGACGCCCATTGTCATCGCGATTACTTCGATAGCTTGTCCAGTTTGGTTCAATGTTGTTCCTGCAAA
>NZ_JBFRLX010000343.1:0-4405 GCF_041470165.1 Vibrio sp. 10N.286.46.A8 | reverse complement strand
AAGGAAGTCTAAGAAGAAGTCAGCGACTTTACGACCAACGCGCCCTTTAATATAAGTAAGGTAACGGTTTGACTCTTTGTCTGTGTCGTATGTTGAAAGATCAAGGCGCGCAACAATATCCATCTTCGAGATATCAAGGTAATCCGTCGCACTAATATCTAGCCCTTCGGTCACTTTCAAACTTTGGTTAGAAGGCAGTAGTCCGATGAAAAGGTAGTCTGTCGCCAGTGATTGATATTCAGCCAGTACCAAAGTGCCTTCATCAGCAAAAGGATACTTTGAAAGCTCATCTTTTAGACGTAGCGCACTTTTTTGAGAGAAATCATAAAAACTTTGTTCTCCAGCTCGAAATTCATGCAACGACTGCTGGAATTCGCTGTCGGATTTGAAAGAACCAAATCCTTTACCTGCTTTTGAATTAAAAACTCGGTGAAGTTCAGCGACTAGGTTTTCAGATGCAGTATCGTTTTCTAGAGATTCAGCACGATAGTTAACAATCAGCTCTTCCTGATCGTTCTTGCTTAGCTGGTGTAAAATTACGTTGGAAAGGTGAAGGCTCATAGCGAAAATATTACCGTTCAGGTTTCAGTTGTTGTGCATAGTAGGTTATCATAAGCCGCTTTTACTATCATTATTAGAGTCCTTATGCCGATTATATCTAAATACACAGATGATCAAGTTGAAAAAATCCTAGCTGAAGTAGGTGCTGTACTGACTAAGCACAAAGCTTCACCTGAGCTTTCATTGATGATCGCTGGAAATATCGCAACCAATGTCTTAAATCAGAACGTTGCTGCTTCACAACGCAAAGGAATTGCTGAAAAATTTGCCGAAGCTTTAATTTCTTCTCTTGAAGATAAAAAGTCTCACTAAGTTTGATTGACGGAAAAAGAATTATAAATGGTAGACAGCGCAAACTCATATAGCGATCGTGTATCTCGACTGGTAGGTTGGGGCCACTGGTTTGCATTTTTCAACATCATTGCTGCGATGTTGATTGGTACTCGTTATATTACTCAATCTGCTTGGCCGGAAACCCTATTGGGTCAATTCTATTTGGCTGCATCATGGGTTGGTCATTTTGGATTTTTGGTGTTCGCGCTCTATCTATTAGTGCTGTTCCCACTCACTTTTATTCTTCCGTCGAGGAAGTTATTACGTTTGGTTGCCGTTATCTTCGCAACCATAGGTTTAACTGTCCTACTGATTGATACTCAAACGTATCAAAATATAAACCTCCACCTGACACCTGTCGTGTGGGAGGTTTTATTCAGTGGAGAGGAGTCTGCACTCACTTCTGATTTGCAGCACCTCTTCATTGTAATGCCACTAATCTTCTTATTGCAGCTAGGTCTGTCTGAGTGGGTTTGGCGTAAGCAACGTAAACTGTCTCATAAACACATTGGCCGTCCTATTACTGCCGTCTTCTTCTTGTGTTTCATCAGCAGCCACTTGACCTACATGTGGGCTGATGCGTATTTCTACAACCCAATTACAAGCCAGAAAGCGAATTTCCCACTGTCTTATCCTATGACAGCAAAAAGCTTTATGGAAAAGCATGGTCTATTAGACCGTGAAGAGTATTTGCAGCGTTTAGAAGCGAACCAAGAGAACGTAAACTTAGTTAGCTACCCACTAGAAAAAATTCAATACAACCGCCGCAGTGCTGATCTTAATATTCTGCTTGTGAGTGTAAATAATCTTCGCGCTGATGCACTCAATAGCACTGCGATGCCAAGCAGCTATGCCTATGCACAACAATCGATCAACTTTACCAATCACTACAGTTCAAGTAACGACATGTTTGGTATTTTCGGATTGTTCTATGGCCTTCCTAGCAGCTACGCAAGCAGCATCAAAGCACAAGGTTCGAGCGCAGTACTGCTCGATGTGCTAGATCATCACAATTATACACTTGCCGCTTTTAGCGGTGATGACTTTGACGACGCCCTTTACCCGGAAGTCATCTTCCGAGGCCGTGATGCGCTCCCAGAGCAAGCAACAGATGATGACCAAAGCGCAATACAAGCTTGGTCTGAATGGGTTCAATCACCACAAGCAAAAAGCCCTTGGTTTAACTTTATTGAACTAACAACGCTCGATAACTTCTCTAGTTACGAAACAGATGTAACGTTGACTACCGCTGAACGTTTTACTGCAGACTACCAAAAATCGACTCAAGCGGCTGATGTTCAGTTAGCGAAAATCTACGCAGAGTTGGAGCGCCTAGATCTTCAAGACAACACAGTGGTTATCATTACCTCTAACCATGGTACTGAATTTAACGAGACGAAAACCAACAGTTGGGGTGCAAACTCCAATTACAGTCGTTACCAACTACAAGTGCCTCTGTTCATCAAATGGCCAGGTAAGTCGGCATCTGAATATACTCACCGTTCTAGTCACCTAGATGTATCTGTCACGCTAATGCAAGAGCTATTAGGTGTATCTTCGAACCCGACAGACTTCAGTAGCGGTCGTAGCCTGTTTGATGAGCGTAGAAGAAAATGGATTCTCGCAGGAGACTCACGTGAACTTGCTCTTGTTACTGACCAACAAACAACGGTGTTAGATAAGTTTGGTAACTACAAATTGTACGATCAGAATTACAAACGTCTGAAAGATGTAAGCCCTCGCTTGCCAGTGTTGATGCAAGGCCTTACTGAGTTACAGCGGTTCTATACCAAAAATGACTAAATGATCATCAAAAAGAAAAGGGAAGCCAATGGCTTCCCTTTTTTATTGCCGTGAATGATTAGAAAACAAGCAACAAAACAAAATTATGAAAATTAAGGGTTTACAAGATCCTCTGCCCCTTATATTATTCACGCCACTGGAGGGATGGCTGAGTGGTCGAAAGCACCGGTCTTGAAAACCGGCAACCGTTAATAGCGGTTCTAGGGTTCAAATCCCTATCCCTCCACCACTCTTAAAGATTAAACCGCTGTTTTTACAGCGGTTTTTTCGTATCTAAAGCCTCGAAAATCATCTTGCACAGAAAGGTAGCACAGATGTACTTATTGAGACTTCCAAATAGCGTATACTACACACGCATCGCCACCCCACTTTCACTGCGTAGCAGTGGCTATCCCAAAGAGTTTAAATTCTCTCTTCTCACTCGTGATCGTAAAGTCGCTTACCTGAGAAATATCGAACAGGTTCAATTACTTCATGCTCTTTTCGATAAAGCCAAAGCAACGGCAGTAAGTTTTGCTGAGTTCAAATCCGAGCTTGCGGATGCCATTAATCAGTTGCGTCAAAACTATCGTTCCGAACCAGAAACCACGACCAGTGCACCAAAGCTTAATGGCACTACCGCAGCAAAGGCCGTATCAACCCGCCCTAGCGTTGGTAAAGGAGAGCTTGTTCAGTTCATTGAATCCAAGCAGCTTGAGAATGTCACCCAATTAACGATTAAGCAGCTCCAGCAACGTTGTAGTGATTTTCTAAACTATCTATCAAGCCAAGATGAGAATAGGCCTAGTAATAGCCTTGCGATGGCTTACAGAGATGAATTGATACAGCGGAAGCTTAGCCATAAGAGCTTAAAAGACTATCTGGCCGCAAATCGGCAGTTCTTTAACTGGTGTATGGCAAAAGAATTGACAGTAAGTAATCCATTTATGGTGGTGAAGCTACCAAAGAAGACAAATAGCCAAGGTCAACGCAGGCGTTGGAAAGCGATAGAGCTGAAGAAACTATTCTCTAGCCATGCCTACAGGGAGCAAGGCGAGCAGTTTGACTGGATAACCAAGTTACAGATGCATCAAGGCTGCCGTCCTTCAGAAGCTTGTCAGCTTCGCATCAAGGATATCAAGTTAGGTCATACCCCATGTATCCACTTTTCCGATGATGCGGAAAACCAACACTTGAAAAATGTCGCCTCCAACAGAATGGTGACCATACACGAGACGTTACTCAAGTCAGGCTTTCTTGATTATGTAGAGCAACGTAAACAACAAGGTGCGACTCAACTCTTCGACTTAACTCCCCGTGGGGATGACCTAGATTGGTCTAAAGATTATCGAGACAATTTTGGTGACGTACTGGATGCCTGTCATTTTAAAGCGGGACAGCGACCTACTGCTTATTCATTCCGTCATACCGTTGTTGATGAACTGCAAAAGGCGGGCATCGAAGAGCATGTGGTCGCTCAGATAATTGGGCATAAACACAATACGATGACCTACGGACATTATGCGAAACGGCTATCCCCTGAAGAGTTGGTTGATGCCGTGAACAGTTTTCAGTTGGACGTATCCTAGTAAAATACGCTTGGCGGTAAACCACCAAAAACCGTGTCACTAAAAAGTGAGACGTTATAGCAACCCGCTGCGCTCCCGTCACACTTTTGCTTCGCAAAAGATGAACGTGAGCTGCGGGTAAGAGGCGAGCCTCTTAACTC
>NZ_JBFRLX010000342.1:0-4993 GCF_041470165.1 Vibrio sp. 10N.286.46.A8 | reverse complement strand
GGCGATCAGTTAGTCATTGAATTCAAGCCTCTTCAAAGTACAGGTGAAAAAATTATGCTCGATCACTTTTTGGTACGCAAGGCTGACTAATTTAGTCTGGACAGCTTAAATGAAACTTAAGCAGAATAAATAAAGATGAAGCCCTACTTATGTTAAGTAGGGCTTTTTTTACACATTGTAAAATTACTTAGTAATTAGCGTACTTTGCTTAGCATTGAATTCAAAGTTCTCGGTCTTAGTAATGGAGTTCTTTACTGAGGGAGTTCCACCAATTAAGGGTGTTTTTGTCGTTCGCTTGTAATTCACCAATTGTACCACGTCACCTTGAAGGCGGCTTTCTGTACAGTTTGCAATCGTTACTAAGTGACCTGATGAATTCGCTGCGCTATCCATTTTGCAATGGTTTATTTTATTTGTTGAAGAGGCTTTGGTTAGAGAAAACTCTTCACTTCCTACGGTAACTTTGACATCACTTCTATTTAATACGACTTGAACACTTGTTGTTGTGTCTTCGACGCCATAGTCTTGTATCGTCAAGCCAGTTTCAATTAAAGGTTTAGCTTGGATCTTATACTTACTATTGGAGCTGTAAGATGAATGAATTACATCTTTGTTTGAGTTATAGATCGTCGTAGGTTTGTCTGACTTGGCTGCGAATACATACGATTTGGTAACAGGATCTAGTTTACCATTACCCTTTAAGTAGGTTATTAACTCATCTCGGTTTGATACATTAAATTGCTTGAATAATAGTGAAGAGACATGATCAAGTGCATATACACTTTTTCTCACGTGGTTTTCAACGGCTACAGCTTTCAGACTATCACTAACAACGTCTAACAGGTTGTTGTTCAAAAGGCTGTTTTTAGGAGTGTAATTTGCTCGTAGGTCTTTTGTAACACCCGTCATTACAGACGCCAAACCATACTTAGATACTTCAGCAGGAGTCATATAATGCATTCCTTGAGCCGGAGCAGCTTTCAGTGTAAACCAGTAGAAGCCGCTCGGATCTGGTAATCCCATCTTTTTATAATAATCAATGTAGGGTTTATGCTCACTATGACCAACAGGCAATGAAGCCCCTTGTAAAGACCCTTGTGCCCATGAGTGAACGCCTAATCGAGCACCTGGTTCAATCGTTCTTTTCACACCCGCAGCGAAAAGGTCAGTTCCCCCCGAAGCGACATGTCCAATAGAGCTAATGTACGTGTCTAATTTTTTCGCTCTTACTTTGTACGCTAGTTGAATGTTGGCATCATCATTCATAGAGCCACCCATATCGATGAAGTTCAGCGTTTTTGTATTCGGGTGAGCTTTGATCATATCGTCAAATGCTTTGGGGCTACCACTACATGCAACGCCATTGACACTCGCTATTGTACCCTTAATCTTGAAGGTTAAGGCTGTATCCCCTTGTAAGGGTTGCGAACATTTAGAGATAAATACCACTGGCTTTTGCGTTGGCTTAACTGTTGGTTTTTTCGCGGGAGTCGATGAGCCTCCTCCGCCACATCCGGTTAAAGTGATTAGTAGAGCTGCAGATAAAATGCTTGTTTTCATTGGGGTCCCTAAAAATTTATATTCACAAATTAATTAGTAAGAAGAATAATTTATACAGGACATCAATACTGTATGACTTTGTCAGGTGTTCATTACATAAAATTACAGTGCTTAACTATATGATTTGTTGATTTGTTGATTTGTTGATTTGTTGATTTGTTATCTTCACGTCTAACCGCTTTTGAATCGAGAATACGCAGGAGAATTTGTGGGTGGGGAAGGGAGGTTGTGGGTAACGGAAATAATCTCGGGGAATAAAAAAACCTCCGTATATACGGAGGTTTTTATCTATTTAATTATCTATCTATACTGACTTCTCTGAAAGAAGAAAGCTGAGATTAGAAGTTAGCAGAGCGTGGCGTACGTGGGAACGGGATAACGTCACGAACGTTGCCCATACCTGTTACGTAAGACACTAGACGCTCAAAGCCAAGACCGAAGCCAGCGTGAGGCACTGTGCCGTATTTACGTAGGTCGCGGTACCAACTCATGTGCTCAGGGTCGATACCCATACCAATCATGCGCTCGTCTAGAATGTCTAGACGCTCTTCACGTTGTGCACCACCGATGATTTCACCGATGCCTGGTGCAAGTACGTCCATTGCTGCAACTGTTTTGCCGTCGTCGTTTAAGCGCATGTAGAAAGCTTTGATGTCTTTCGGGTAGTTCTTAACGATAACAGGTGCTTTGAAGTGCTCTTCAGCTAGGTAACGCTCATGCTCAGAAGACATGTCGATGCCCCACTCAACGTCGAATTCAAATTTCTTACCAGAATCTAGTAGGATTTGGATTGCGTCAGTGTAGTCAACTTGTGCGAAATCAGCGTCTACGAATTGCTCTAGACGAGTGATTGCTTCTTTGTCGATGCGAGAAGCGAAGAACTCAAGGTCGTCGCGGCGCTCTTCAAGAACAGCAGCGAAAACGTACTTAAGCATGTCTTCAGCCAGTTTCGCTACATCGTCAAGGTCAGCAAACGCAACTTCAGGCTCAACCATCCAGAATTCAGCTAGGTGGCGGCTTGTGTTTGAGTTTTCAGCACGGAACGTAGGACCGAACGTGTAAACCTTGCTTAGTGCACAAGCGTAAGCTTCAGCATTAAGTTGGCCAGATACTGTTAGGAAAGTTTCTTTACCGAAGAAATCTTCGTTGAAGTCAACTTTGCCTTCGTCAGTGCGAGGTAGGTTTTCCATGTCTAGCGTCGATACGCGGAACATTTCACCAGCGCCTTCTGCATCAGATGCAGTGATAAGCGGAGCTGAAGTCCAGAAGAAACCTTGCTCGTGGTAGAAACGGTGAATCGCTTGAGATAGACAGTTACGTACACGTGCTACTGCGCCGATCACGTTTGTACGTGGGCGTAGGTGAGCAACTTCACGAAGGTATTCGATAGAGTGACGTGTCTTAGCCATTGGGTAAGTGTCAGCGTCTTCAACCCAGCCTACAACTTTAACGTCAGTTGCTGCTAGTTCGAAGTCTTGACCTTTCGCAGGAGACTCAACAATCTTACCTGTTACTTCAACAGAGCAGCCAGTTGTTAGCTTTAATACTTCGTCTTCGTAATTATTAAGATTATTAGGAACCACGGCCTGAATCGGGTCGAAACAAGAGCCGTCATAAATGGCAAGGAAAGAGATTCCAGCTTTGGAATCACGACGTGAACGGATCCAGCCGCGAACAGTTACTTCACTGTCTACCGCTAGCTTGCCGCCAAGTACGTCTGTTACAGGCGCGTAAGTCATGTTGATTTCATTCTCCATTGAGGGACAAATTCAACTCAAAGTCTCTGGCATTGAGGCAAATGAACATATATTTGCACAATAATTAGCCGAAACATTGAGTTGTATAAACTTTTTAAATCGATTGAACATATTACCTGTCATACCGACAGCTTCAACCTTTATTCTTGCTTGGTGAAAGAAATATTGTGTCTACTGACGATAAATAGGTTTGAGGGTGTGTTTTTTGTTCGATCTTAGCGTCAGCCTTACCTTTCACCCTATGTGAGCTGTTGAACGAGCAAGACGTAATCGAAACCTTTGTTTTCAATAATGGGAGTGTGATTGTGTTGAGACTCACTCTATATTGGCGCGGATTCAGTCATTTTGGACTTGATCACCTTCTTAATTTCCCACTAAAGCTACAAGAGGAGTTTAATATTCACGTGTTAATTACGCCGCCTTAACCCCTGCATTCTCTCTACACCCGCACTTTTCGAGCGCTCGCTCATTCAAGAAAAACAGTCGATCAAATTATGTCTGAACAAGGCAGGACTGGCTGTACAAGTAAAAGAGAATTACATGCTTAATTATTTAAAAAAACACTGGTTATCGAACGTTAAGGGAGATTCATTATCTGGGATTGTGGTTGCACTCGCATTAATCCCTGAAGCTATCGCATTTTCAATTATCGCAGGCGTAGACCCTAAAGTAGGGCTCTATGCCTCGTTCTGTATTTGTGTCGTCACTGCTTTGGTTGGCAGTCGTCCGGGAATGATTTCCGGTGCAACAGGCGCTATGGCGCTATTAATGGTCACCTTGGTGAGAGAGCACGGACTAGAATATCTACTCGCTGCTTCATCTTTAGCTGGCGTCATTCAAATCGCAGCCGGGTATCTTAAGCTTGGTAACCTAATGAATTTCGTTTCCAAATCGGTGATTACTGGATTTGTTAACGCGCTCGCGATTCTCATTTTCATGGCCCAGCTTCCTGAGTTGATCAACGTTCCTTCAAGTGTTTACGTGTTAGTCGCTTTGGGTTTGGCGATCATTTATCTGCTTCCTTATTTCCCCAAGTTTGGTCGTGCAATACCTTCTCCATTAGTCGCGATTGTTGCCCTGACTATTATCAGTTTGTTATTTGGTTTAGATGTCAGAACGATTGGCGATATGGGCAAGCTTCCGGATTCACTGCCGGTATTCTTGATCCCTAATATTCCATTCACGTTTGATACGCTCACAACCATCCTGCCATATTCTATTGCTCTATCTCTTGTAGGCTTATTGGAATCATTGATGACGGCGACGATCGTGGATGACCTGACCGATACTGAAAGTAATAAGAACAATGAATGCAAAGGGCAGGGCGTAGCGAACATCGTGGCTTCACTATTTGGTGGTATGGCGGGGTGTGCGATGATTGGCCAGTCGATCATTAACATCAAATCAGGCGGCTTAACCCGATTATCCAGTATGATCGCTGGGGTTGTTTTGTTGCTAATGGTGGTGTTTGTTTCTGATTGGTTGAAGCTGATACCGATGGCGGCTTTAGTGTCTGTGATGATCATGGTTTCAATCGGCACGTTTTCATGGCGTTCTGTTGTTGAACTTAAAGATCACACGCTCCCTACTAATGTGACGATGCTAGCGACCGTAGCGGTGGTGGTGTTTACTCACAATCTCGCGATAGGTGTTGCAGTTGGCGTGGTGTTGTCAGC
>NZ_JBFRLX010000341.1:0-4410 GCF_041470165.1 Vibrio sp. 10N.286.46.A8 | reverse complement strand
GGTATTTATACAAGGCAGAGGCGTCGATGTGTAGCTAACCTACATGAGAAGCCGATAACGCAGTAGAAATGACCAGCAAACGCTGCCCGAAGGGTTCAGCTAAAAGCGTTTTACTCTTTGTTGAGGGAGATTTGCTTAGAATGACTAGGCTACTTCCCCCTCGCCGCGATTAAAACGCTTTTATCTCGAACAAAATTTAACCACGAAAGGTCAACACGCCCTAGGGAGTTTGAAATAACAATGCTCTTGCCCGTTCACTACCAAATGGAAAAGTTTATGAACAAGATAGTAAGTACGTTAGGAATCATGGCAACCGTTGCATACAGCGCAGCCATTTACGCTGATGAAGCAACATCAACCAATAGCTGGAACCAAATAGAACAGCAGGCAGAGGGACAAACTGTCTACTTTCACGCTTGGGGCGGAAGCCAAGAAATTAATCGTTACCTACAATGGGCAGGCAAGGAGTTACAAAGTGACTACGGTGTGACCTTAAAGCATGTAAAAGTAACCGACATTGCTGAAACGACTACTCGACTACTTGCAGAAAAAGCCGCAGGCAAGAACAGCGAAGGCAGTGTCGATATCGTTTGGATTAATGGTGAGAACTTCCGCTCGATGAAAGACAATGCGCTGTTATTTGGACCATTCACAGAATCACTTCCAAACTGGAAGTACGTTGATAAATCTTTACCAATTGATGTCGATTTCTCGGAGCCAACCGAAGGCTTAGAAGCACCTTGGGGCGTCGGACAACTTGTGTTCATCCACGACCAAGAGACACTAAACAATCCGCCACAATCGTTTTCAGAGATGTTGAGCTACGCTCAAGCTTTCCCTAACCGCTTAAGCTACCCTCGCCCACCTGAATTTCATGGCACCAGCTTCATCAAGTCTCTACTGATTGAGCTAACAGACAACAACCCTGCACTGGCTCAACCTGTTTCGGAAGACAACTTCCAAGAAGTTACTGCACCACTTTGGGCTTACTTAGATAAATTCCATAAAGTGGCATGGCGCGGTGGTAAACAATTCCCAGCGGGCACATCGGAAAGTATCCAACTTCTGGATGATGGTCAGCTCGATTTAGCGATTACCTTTAACCCAAATTCTGTCTATTCAGCACAATCAAGTGGCCGCCTAGCTGAAACTACCAAGGCCTATGCTCTAGAAAGTGGCGCTCTGTCTAACATTCACTTCCTTGCGATTCCTTGGAATGCTAATGCAAGTGCTGGCGCTCAGGTAACCATCAACTTCTTGTTGAGCCCAGAAGCACAATCGCGCAAAGGCGACCTCAATGTTTGGGGTGATCCTTCTGTATTAAGCAGCAAGTACCTGACTGGTAGC
The DNA here is from genome assembly GCF_041470165.1 of Vibrio sp. 10N.286.46.A8. NCBI lineage: Bacteria > Pseudomonadati > Pseudomonadota > Gammaproteobacteria > Vibrionales > Vibrionaceae > Vibrio > Vibrio sp. 10N.286.46.A8. The sequence goes on along the minus strand of NZ_JBFRLX010000341.1, from coordinate 3,063 downwards.
GCTAAGAATACTCAACAATTTAAATCGATTGATGAACCACACCCAAGCTGGCAAAACGCGCTCGAGAAAGAGTGGCTTAAGCGATACGGTAACTAAAATTCATGCTACGCGCTCTATATTTTGTTGTTATAGCTGTGTGCATTGTCCCTACGATTCCTGGGGTAGCGGGAGTAGTGGCCTCGTCACTGAGTTTCATCCCGCCCCTAGGTTTAGAGGAACCAACACTCAACGGTTTTAACCAAGTCTTTCAATGGGAAGGGGCTTGGCACTCTATTGGTTTGAGCCTCGGTTCAGCGGTCGCCAGCAGCTACATTGCCTGCTTCCTGACCTTTTGTATTCTTCAGGCTTCTTGGGGAAACAAGTTTTGGAGAAAGATTGAGCTAACGCTATCGCCAATGCTTGCCATTCCGCATGTGGCTTTCGCCATTGGCTTTGCTTTTCTGTTTAGCCCAACAGGGCTTGGCGCAAGAGCCGTGCATCACTTACTTGGTGAATCGGCTACAAGCTCTGAATTGGCTTTGCTGATAAAAGATCCTTACGCGTTTGGCCTAATCATTATGCTCGCACTCAAAGAAGTGCCCTTCTTATTGCTGATGAGCATTTCGATACTTCAACAAATCGATGTTGAACGCATCACTAAGGTCAGTGCCTCTCTGGGTTATAGCCGTGCTCAGATCTGGTGGAAGTGTATTTTCCCACAATGGTTTACCAAGCTTCGCTTCCCTATGTTGGCGGTGCTTGCTTACAGCGTATCGGTTGTCGACATCGCTCTGATCATTGGCCCAACCAATCCGCCGACCTTTGCCGTTTTGGTATGGCAATGGTTTAACGACCCAGACCTTAATCTATTGCCACGAGCTGCCGCTGGCGCCATCGTTTTATTCGGTTTGGCTTCGTTGATCATCGCCCTAGCGCGTCTAATCGAATGGGCAATTCTCAAGTACTTTAGAACTTGGCAATATTCAGGAAGAACAGGTATTAACCTTCTAGGAAAAACGATCTTCGCAGTGCTTGCTGCATTGTCACTACTGATCATTCCACTAATGGGGATTTGGAGTGTTGCCCAACGTTGGCGTTTCCCTGATTTACTTCCAAGTCGCTACAGCATGCGTTTCTGGGAGTTTGAGTGGGATGGCATCATGAGCACCGTCGGGCAAAGCTTGTGGATTGGCCTTATTGCCGCTTCCGTTGCTTTATTACTCGCGCTGGTAGCTCATGAGTACCGAATCAAATACAAGTGGCAAGTTCCGGGCTTTATTATCGCGATTCCCATGTTGATACCTCAACTCTCGGTATTGTTCGGCATGCAAGTGACCACGCTTTATATCGGCAGCAGCGCCTATGAATTTTGGGTAATTTGGGCGCATGTTTTCTTTGCTTTCCCGTTTGTGTATCTGTCTTTGGATGGCCCTTGGAAAAGCTTCAATGACGGCCTGATAAAAGCCTCGTTGAGCTTGGGTAAATCGCCATTTCAAAGCTGGTACTCCATCAAGCTGCCTATCTTGTTACCCGCTATTGCCTTTGCTTGGGCGGTCGGGATCAGCGTAAGTTTGGCTCAGTACTTACCCAGCTTGATGCTCGGCGCGGGCCGTATTAGCACAATCACCACAGAAGCCGTTGCCCTTACCAGTGGTTTCGACCGCAGAGTGACAGCTATCTATGCCATTTGGCAGGCCCTATTGCCTCTGTTCTTTTTCTCTTTAGCGATATTAGTCAGCCGACTTCAACTCAGATATCGCCGTCTTACTTTTAAAGGTTTTCTAACGAATGAGTCTGCACCTCAACGACCTCGCCATCCGTAAAAACGATGGTGTATCGCTGTTTTCAGCGCTAAACGTAACATTAGAATCAGGCCAAGTATTGGCTTTGATGGGGCCGAGCGGCTGCGGAAAATCGACCTTGTTGGACGCCGTAGCTGGGCACTTAAATGATGAGTTTTCGTATTCTGGCACCGTTATTTTGAACGACATTCAGCTGGATGACCTGCCTTCACATCAGCGTGAAGTCGGTATTCTTTTTCAAGATGACTTGTTGTTCCCTCACCTCAAGGTATGGGAAAACTTGGCGTTCTCTCTGCCTAATTCAATTAAGGGCTCCGCTCGTCAACAGCAAGCGATGGCTGCACTAAAAGACATAGAGCTAACTCACTTGGCAGAGTCTTTCCCGGATCAAATATCTGGCGGTCAACGTGCAAGAATCAGCTTAACTCGTATGTTATTGGCGAAGCCGAAGCTCGCCCTACTCGACGAACCGTTTAGTAAGTTAGACCAAGAGTTAAGAGCACAATTTCGCGATTGGGTCTTCGAACAGCTGACAAAAGCAAATATCCCAACATTAATGGTCACGCACGACGAAGCTGACGTACCTCAAGGGGCGCAAGTGCTGTCTTGGCCATGGAGGAGTCATCATGCTGGATAAGTACTCCATCAAGGTCATTAAGTGGCCATTAAACCAATCAGCTAAGTTGCTGAGTCAATTCGGTATCACGGCAAATCAAACCACCTTATTTGGCTTTCTGGTCGGGTGTTTAGCGTTTCCGGCGTTGGCATTTCAACATTACGAATGGGCGCTAGGCTTCATTGTGTTCAACCGAGTATGTGATGGGCTTGATGGGGCTTTGGCTCGAATCCAAGGCATTAGTGACGCTGGCGGTTTTCTCGACATCAGCCTCGATTTCCTTTTCTATTCGTTAATTCCTTTTGGCTTTGTTATTGCGAACCCAGAACACAACTCCATTGCCGGTGCGTTTTTGATCTTCTCTTTTATCGGTACTGGCAGCAGCTTTTTGGCGTTTGCCGTGATGGCAGGCAAACGAGGCATCGAAAACCCAGTCTATAAGCATAAGTCTCTGTACTACATGTCAGGGCTAACCGAAGGCACTGAAACCATCGCTTGTTTCATCGCGTTCTGTATTTGGCCTCAACACTTTGCTGTTATCGCTTACACCTTTGGTGCAGGTTGTTGGCTAACCACGTTCATGCGTATTTATTTTGGATTCCAGACACTCAAGGATCAAACTAGCTAGGGCGTGTATTTCTCATAAATAAAAACGCCGCTCAAATG
>NZ_JBFRLX010000340.1:0-315 GCF_041470165.1 Vibrio sp. 10N.286.46.A8 | reverse complement strand
TTTGATGCTTCTTAGCAGACAAGATGAACGGTTAGCTTATGCGATACTAGCTCAGTTGGTAGAGCGCAACCTTGCCAAGGTTGAGGTCATCGGTTCGAACCCGATGTATCGCTCCAAATTCTATTCTTAGAAGCTGTCTCTTTGAGAATGTGCTCAGAATGAAAATGGTTTAGTCTCATTGTCTTAAACAATGCATCCGGACGCGGGATGGAGCAGTTTGGTAGCTCGTCGGGCTCATAACCCGAAGGTCGTCGGTTCAAATCCGGCTCCCGCAACCACATTACAGTTGAACGTTGATTTGATGCTTCTTAGCAG
>NZ_JBFRLX010000339.1:0-864 GCF_041470165.1 Vibrio sp. 10N.286.46.A8 | reverse complement strand
CTATTGCAATACTTTGTTCGCTCGTCGGCGTGTAAAGCTGAACGAATGGGTAGCTTGCATCTTGTTGATAGCGAATAGCGGCAGACGAATCTGAGCGTGTAAACGCAAGTTGGTTGGTTGTCTTGGAATCAAATTCAAAGCAGTGATTTAAGCTTTGATTGGTGAGTGAATCACCCAAAGACAAACAGTCAAAAGCCAGTTTTTCACCATTGGGTAGGTCGTTTTCGTGTATGACCTCAGAGCAAGGCGACATAGCGAGTCCACATTGTGCTAGCTCAGTACCGAGTGAAAAATAAGGGTGCCAAGCATCTCCGAATGGGAAGGCGGAATCACCCAAATTAGAGACGGTCGTTGAGGAAGTGAGTTTACCCGTGGTATCGATAGTGAAGGTCACTTCAAGGTTGAACGCAAACGGGAAAGCAGGATGCAAAGATGACGTTTGATACTGCAACGTCACACTGGCGGATTCTTCAGTGGTTACGCTGTTTGTGATTGAAAAAGGTTGGTTGTAGAGCAGGCCGTGTACGGCGTGATCAGACCATGGAAAGTTAGCTGGGAGTTGATGGTTTTGGTTATCGAAACTGTAACGACCTAAGTTTAAACGGTTTGGAAAAGGGAATAATTTAGCACTGCGGGAAAAGAACGGATGTTGGTTGATCAGTTCATCATAATTCTGATAACCACAAATAAAAGAGAATGGACTGTTATTTACGGTATATTTATTAATAACAGCACCAAATCCATTGATTATTTGAAGTTCTATACCATGTTGGTGGTTTATTAATGTGACTGAGTCAATATTTCCAAATTTTTCATTTATAATTTTAAACATGTTGATGTCTCCATTTTAAAAAGATATTAACA
>NZ_JBFRLX010000338.1:0-3440 GCF_041470165.1 Vibrio sp. 10N.286.46.A8 | reverse complement strand
CCAGTCGAGTCACACTGGTTGAACCCAATAAATACAAGTTCGAAAACACATGGTAACGCGCTTCTACACCGACATTCAGGTCCACACCTGCGCCGATGGTTTCACTCGCTGCTGAGTAATACTCGCTGTTGAAGTCAGCACTTTTATAACGCAGTGTCGCACGCGGAGTGAGCTCCCAGTCTCCGGTTTCATACTTGGCTTTCGCACGTAAGTTACCGTGAAAATTGAATTCACTGTCGCTCATTAACTCCGTTTCGACAGACCAAGGCCCATCAAGTTGGTAAGTCAGTTGAGCACCAAAGTCCGCCGTATCACCTTCAATTTCATTCTGCTCAGAAGCAGGGATATCAATAAAGCGCATGCGAGAGATAGCATTAAGAGACCATTTCTCGTCATCGGGTTGATAAAGGTAAGCACCCATCTCAGTTCCATCAATGAACACATAGTCGTTCTTGAAAAATAGCATTGGAACAAAAGAGCTAACCGTTTGGTCGCCACCTGACGTATCGTAAGGAATACTTGCCGTACGAAACATTGCAGCGATGCCCCACTCTTGCTCTTCAGCGGCCCACGCATTCGCACTTAGGAAAACGCTACTGACGAAAACAACGCCCGACGAAGCGAGAGTCGGTAAATATTTGAGCTTCATTCTTATGTAATTACTCTTTGTAATAAATTTTGTGTTACTGAATAGACATTTATTAGCCATAACGGCTAACTAATTTTAGGTTTGAGCGGCATTGACCGTTACAATGTAGAATATTCTCGGTTAAATGAAAGCATTGTGAAAGTCTCCGAATTACAAAACATTATAGATCACTTACCCAAAGATTCCGATCCGGATATTGTTATTGGTGAGGCATGGTTGCCCGAGCGTTTGGTGAATACCAACCTAGACGGCGACATGCTATTTCTTGAGTTCGATAATGCCCCTGAAGACAATCAAGGGGATGAAGAAGGCCGTGGTTTTGTTGAACACGAAATTGCTATGATTCGTGAAAAACTGGAGCAAGTGTTAGACGACACATCCGATTCCAAGACCAAAGCCGATGCCCTATTGGCAATATTTCTAATGGGTCATGAACTTTCTAGCTCGGAAGTTATCGAACTCCTTGAAACAGATGGTTCTGAAACACCTGAGTCTGAAATGATCGCGCCTGACATAATAGAGCCTGAAACGAACAAGCTCGAAACAAAACAACGCCACGACGACTAGCCACCAACGATTTTAGGTACCGTATTGAAACCCTCTACGACATCATCTCTTCCCCTGTTACTCGCCGGACCCATTTTAAGAAAAACGACTGCAACTGAAGTCGTACTTTGGTTAGCCACCAGCTCGCCTCTGACAGGCAGAGCCGAACTTCATACTCAAGAAATAGACGATTCTGAAGCAGCACAAGACCAACCGTTTTATACCTCATCGCTTGAAGATCATGATTCGATTCAAATCGGTACACATGCGTGGGTAACGCTCATCCGCTTACAAGGCGAGTTCCCGACTAATACACTTCTAGAGTATGACGTTCACACAGAGTCAGGCTCATTAAAAGAGCTTGCCCCTCACCTTGTTTACAACGGTAAATCTCGCGTTGAGTTTAAGATATCGACCTCGGCTGATTACATTCTTCATGGCTCTTGCCGTAATCCACATCATCCAAGCAAAGACAGCCTAGTCGCAGCAGATAACAAGATTGCCGATCAAACCGTCGCTGAAAGACCCGATATGCTGATGATGAGCGGCGATCAGATCTACGCTGACCATGTGGCAGGCCCAACACTTGATGCTATTCAGCAAGTGATTCAATTGCTTGGCCTAGTGGGAGAGAGCTTACCGACTGACTCGCAAGTTAACCGAATCAACAGCAGTGACGCCTTATTTGAGAGCGAATATCACTTATATCAACGTGATCAGTACTTGCCACACCACACCACTTCAGAATCCATGCTCGATAAGTTCTTCCCGAATCGTGGCGTACCGATTTTTAGCTCTACCGATTGTGAAAACCACTTGGTCACGCTGTCTGAGTTTATCGCGATGTACCTGTTAGTTTGGTCGCCGACACTGTGGCAGTGTGTCAATCGAGAGCGCTTAATTGAGAATAACTTCACTCAAGGTGGACGCCAATTAACACCGACTGAGCAGCAACAGTGGCGTGATGAAAGCGTCATCATGGATGATTTCATTGCTGGCTTACCGCAAGTACAACGTCTGTTCGCACATATCCCTACGTACATGATCTTTGATGATCACGATGTGACCGATGATTGGAACCTTACCGTGGGTTGGGAACATGCCGTAGACCAAAACCAGTTCGCAACTCAAGTCATTGGTAACGGCCTTGCGGCTTACTGGATGTGTCAGGGCTGGGGTAATAAACCGGAGAGCTTCGACGAGACATTCATCGAGCAAGCAAAACAGCTTTTTGTCGATCAACCGCGCGTTCTTAAACAAACGCATGACGTTGAACAAACGGACAACCTTAAACAAACGAACAGTGAAACCGGCGATGCCGCGACTACTCACTCTGTTAGCGACATCGAGCCAAACAAGCATCGAGCCTTCATTGAGATGTTGAGTCGCTTTGAGGAGTGGCATTACACAATAGATACTTCACCCAAAGTCATTGTGTTGGATACCCGAACCCGTCGCTGGCGTTCGGAATCTCGTATGAATAAACCTTCAGGTTTGATGGACTGGGAGGCCTTGATTGAATTTCAACATCAATTGATGCATCAAGATAAAGTCGTGATCGTTTCAGCTGCACCGATGTTTGGCGTGAAGTTTATTGAAACATTGCAAAAGATGGCGACTACAATTGGTAAGCCATTGGTGATTGACGCTGAAAACTGGATGGCACATCCGGGCAGTGCCAATACGCTGATCAGTATCTTTACCCATACCAAAACACCGACCAATTTCGTGGTGCTTTCGGGCGATGTTCACTACTCCTTTGCTTACGATATCAAGCTTAGATACCGCCGAAATAGCCCGAACATTTATCAAATCACCTGTAGTGGCATTAAAAATCAATTCCCAGCGCCGCTGCTTAAATTCTGTGATGTGTGGGACCGCCTGTTATACAGTCCTCGCTCAGTTTTGAACTATTTCACCAAGCGAAAGCGCTTAAAGATCGAGAAGCGAAGCCCAGACAATCAAACCTTCTATCGCCTTTCAAACCGAAGTGCGATTGGTGAATTAAGGCTAGATGAAGATGGTAAACCACAGTCGATCACAACACTTAGCGGTGACGGTAAAACCACCCGCTTTCCTGAACCTTACTAGGGCGTGTTGACCTTTCGAGCTAATTTTTGCAGCGAGTTGCTGGGTATTTATACAAGGCAGAGGCTTCGATGTGTAGCTAGCCTACATGAGAAGCCGATAACGCAGTAGAAATGACCAGCAAACGCTGCCCGAAGGGTTCGGCTAAAAGCGTTTT
>NZ_JBFRLX010000337.1:0-766 GCF_041470165.1 Vibrio sp. 10N.286.46.A8 | reverse complement strand
AATCAATGCCAGTTGATGTGCGACTTTTTCTAGTAAGCCAAGCGCACCGAGTGGCTTGGTTTTTTGGTCAATTCGGTGTTGGATGTACTGCGAGTATTGGGTATCTAACATAAGTTTAGGAACACTTAAATTTAAGGTAATGGATTTCTAGGGCTGCGATTCTGCTTAAGCTAAATCGATAACACTATTTAGGGCGTGCAACAGAGAACACATTGGAAAGCGTCGCGTATTCACCGCCACCAAGTCGAGATAAAGGGTCCAATGCCATCGCATCAATCTTCAGACGTTCACTCTCTTTATCAATCACATTTTCGGAAATGTACACGGTTTCAACTTGAGCAAAGATAAGGCTTTGTGGCACCTCTCCCACTTCTTTTACTTCGTACAAGGTGCAACCAAAAGCGACCGCGCACTCTTTTGCTCTCGGTAAAGAAAAGCCCTCGAATTCAACCAGTTCAATATTATTCGCGGTAACTTCAGAGTCACCATGATCGAGTGTTGCTGCTGTTGCTGTCATTGTTTCGGCAGAACTTGAAGAAGCAATGTGAATCACTAGCTTACCCGTTTCTAAGGCGTTACGAGTGGTATCTTTGATTTCGCCCGACGGCTTTTTCCCAACTGATAACATCAGTAGCGGCGGATTGCTGGAAACAGGCGTGAAGTAAGAGAAAGGCGCTAGGTTGTACTCTTGGTCGGAAGATTCCGTCAATGCCCACGCTATCGGGCGAGGCACAACGGTTTGTGTCATCAGGTGATAAATCTGAGT
>NZ_JBFRLX010000336.1:0-769 GCF_041470165.1 Vibrio sp. 10N.286.46.A8 | reverse complement strand
GGAACTGGCAAGAAGAAAAAGAAGAAAGCACCTAAAAACCAAGATGTTTGGTTGAGAAATAACTAAATTAAGAATGGTTAGATTATAGATACAAGAAAGGCGCTCAATTGAGCGCCTTTCTTAATTCTACGAGTAAAAAGTCATTACTTCTTACGGCAGAACTCAGCGATTACGTACATTGATTGACCGCCATTTGTTTTACCAGAAACAAGCTTAGGATCGTCACCAACGCTGATGCCACGAATAACAGTACCTTGCTTAATTACTTGGTTAGTGCCTTTGATTGGAAGGTCTTTGATTACTGTTACGTCGTCACCTTTTTTAAGCTCAACGCCGTTCACATCAAGAGGCTTGTCATCAGCAGACATGCCGATTTGTGCCCAAACTGATGTTTCTTCTTCAAGGTACATCATGTCTAGTGCGTCTTGAGCCCAGCTTTCAGTGTTCAGACGAGTAAGTTGACGCCATGCCGTTACTTGAACTGGTGCCTCTTGACTCCACATGCTGTCGCTTAGGCAGCGCCAGTGGTTGATATCTTTAGGCTCGTCAATCTCACCAAGGCATTTGTCACATACCATGATGCCGTGATCCACTGTTACGTGGCTGTGTGGCGGTACTGCGTACGCAGTAAGAGAAGAATCAGAACCACATAGTTCACATTTAGATTGGCAGCGTTCTAGCATAGTAGCTTCAGAAGACATAATGGACTCACATTTATTAGGTATTAATTACGGGGCTATTATCCACTTTATTTACAATAAAGAAAGAG
>NZ_JBFRLX010000335.1:0-517 GCF_041470165.1 Vibrio sp. 10N.286.46.A8 | reverse complement strand
AATCAGTTGTTTAGAAGAATGGCTTACAGTGTTAAAAAGTCACTTCAATCTATTGATGGTGTCTACATATATAACATTAATGACTATGAAAAAAACGTTAGAACCCGTTCGGTAATCCAAGCTTTACATCACGATATAAAAAAGGGAGGGACTCAGTTCGAGCTTTTTTATCAACCCGTCGTTTATAGTATGAATACTTCTAAAGAGTACCTTTGGGAAATATTGCTTAGGTGGAAACGCACAGAGTTCGGAGGTCCTGGTGTATTTATGCCGTTATTGGCAACGGAGCCGCACCTACATTACTCATTAACCATTATAATTTTTAAAAAAATAATTGAATACGCAAAAAACACTAAAGATACACTTCCTAATATCAGTGTTAACATTAGTCATGCAGATTTAAGTATCGTTGACTTTTATGATGATGTAATGGAATTAACCAAATTAGTTCCAGAGTTAAGAAGTAAGATAGTATTTGAAACAGTTGAATATAGTGAGGGTCTTTTACACAGTTATG
>NZ_JBFRLX010000334.1:0-1655 GCF_041470165.1 Vibrio sp. 10N.286.46.A8 | reverse complement strand
CAGTTCGTTTATGACGGGCAACTTAGAACATTGGTTCAAACAGATACTGGTGAGCAGCGCTTCGGTTTCACTGAAGGGACGTTAGTCATCACCCTTCAAGGTGAAGTGCGTTTTGAACCCAATCGCGATTTAAACCACACGAGCAGCGAAGACATCGTTAAAACAATCGTAGTGACGTCAAGTGACTTTGATAAAGACCCAGTGACATCTACCGTGAAGTTGACCATCACCGATGGTGATATTCCAACGATTAATACCATTCCAAGCGTCACTTTATCAGAATCTAACCTTACAGATGGCTCGGCAGCAAGCAACGCGCCTGTGAGTCAAACAGAGACGATCACCTTTACCAATCAAAGCGACAATGTGACCAGTTTCCGCATTGAGCCAAGCTTATTTAATACCAACGACACACTTAAATCGAATGGATTGGTCGTTGAGCTTAAAGCGGATCCCAACACGACTGGGGCGTACATTGGCTTTGTGAAAGATGGCGCCAACCCAGAGGTTCCTGTCTTTACGATTAGTTTCTCTACTAGCACGGTGGGTGAGTACACCTTTACTCTACTTGAAGCATTAGATCATGCTGATGGCCAAGCAAAGAACGATCTGAGCTTTGAGCTTCCTGTACTTGCGGTCGATCGTGATGGTGATGATTCATTGATGTCGCCATTGAAAGTGACGGTTAGCGATGATGTGCAAGGCATGCAAAACCAAACGTTAACCATTACTGAGCCAACGGTGGCTGATTTGGCTGCAGGTGTTGTTACGACAGGCACTGTCGATGTGATGCCAGTGCAAAGTGCAGATGGTGCAACAATCACTCAGTTCGTTTATGACGGACAACTTAGAACACTGGTTCAAACAGATACTGGTGAGCAGCGGTTCGGTTTCACTGAAGGGACGTTAGTCATCACCCTGCAAGGTGAAGTGCGCTTTGAACCCAATCGCGATTTAGTTCATACAAACAACGAAGACATCGTTAAAACAATCGTAGTGACGTCAAGTGACTTTGATAAAGATCCGGTGACATCCACCGTGACTTTGACCATTACCGATGGTGATATTCCAATCATCAATACTATTCCAACCGTTACGCTATCAGAATCCAATCTAGCCGATGGCTCGGCAGCAAGCACCGTGCCTGTGAGTCAAACCGAGACTATTCAGTTTACTAATCAAAGCGACAATGTGACCAGTTTCCGCATTGAGCCAAGCTTATTTAATCCCAACGACATACTTAAATCGAATGGGTTGGTCGTTGAGCTTAAAGCAGATCCAAACACGACTGGGGCGTATATCGGCTTTGTGAAAGATGGAGCCAACCCAGAGGTTCCTGTCTTTACGATTAGTTTCTCTACTAGCACTGTGGGTGAGTACACCTTTACTCTGCTTGAAGCGTTAGATCATGCTGATGGCCAAGCGAAGAACGATCTGAGCTTTGAACTGCCTGTATTTGCCGTCGACCGCGATGGTGACGATTCATTGATGTCGCCATTGAAAGTGACGGTCAGCGATGATGTGCAAGGCATGCAAAACCAAACGTTGACCATTACTGAGCCAACGGTGGCTGATTTGGCTGCTGGTGTTGTCACGACAGGCACGGTTGATGTGATGCCAGTGCAAAGTGCAGATGGGGCAACGATTACCCAGTT
>NZ_JBFRLX010000333.1:0-2192 GCF_041470165.1 Vibrio sp. 10N.286.46.A8 | reverse complement strand
TAGCGCCGTAGACGTTACCAACGCAGTTTCGGTTGAGTTAGGGCTTGGTGCTAGCACACTTGACGGGCACCATAAATTAACAGTACAAAGCATCGTTTTTCACGGCAAGACGATCGACAAGTTTGTACTAGGAAAACTCTTAATTAGTTTATGGGTGCTGTATGCGATTTACTATATATCTTGTGCCTTATATCTAGCCAGAAGAACAAGAACAGATGCCGCACAGCAACAACGTTTGTTGACTCAAGAAATTGAAGAGCTAAAGATAAAGGCTACAACCGATCCGTTGACCGGCTGTAGGAATAGAACTGAAGCTTTAGATGCTTTCTATGATTTTGAATGGTTAGCTCAGCAAGGAAAAACCATTCACATCGCTTTGTTTGATTTAGACCATTTTAAGCAAATCAATGATCAACATGGCCATGAAGTGGGTGACAAAGTACTTATTCAGTTTGTCGCAACGGCGAACGAGAGTCTTGGTGACCAATATTTACTTTATCGCTGGGGTGGTGAGGAGTTCCTTTTAGTTTGCCTGGAGCAAACTGCGCTACAGTGTAACGAATCTATCAATAATCTATACCTAGCAATCGACCAAAGCGTTTGGCCTAAAGCGCTTAAAGTAACGACTTCGACTGGAGTAACACAGCTTAAGCAACATGAATCGATACGTTCTGCAATTAAACGTGCAGACAAGGCACTCTACCAAGCGAAAGACAACGGACGAAACCAAGTCGCAAAGTTGTACTAAAGCTCGCTTGACTAGACTGCAGTTACATATTCAACTCTCTTCCAATACTCAATCAAGACGCCATTAATACCCTGTCGATATCTACTCTCCATTTAAGCAGCCGTCAGATTTTCAACGCTGACTAAACAAGCCAAAAGCTTTGCTGCCTCATTAGGATTCTAATCGTTATGTAGGCCTATAAGCGCGCTCTCACCATCGGTAACAACACATTCTGTAGTAACGCCATTAATCGCATTCTCAGGTTATATGTATCGTTTCTAAGCTTCCTAACTACTTGTTCTAAACTGCACATATCTGGCTAGTAAAAGCTTTCTCTAAGCAGTCGTAAGTCACTCGCGGTATCGGTTTTGAACATTACCGTCGTTATTTATCTCGCGCTGCTCTTCGAGGAAATCCTTATTATTCTGCCCCCGTCACGCTTCTAATCACGCACTCTGATCCACTAAAAAATGGAAGTCACAACGTCACTAGCCTTAAAAAACACCATAGATTTAACCACTTAGACATGGTGACATAAATACTGACACCCAAAATGATAGTTGTATTGCTTTCAGAGCTTGCTGTAATTTAATTACAATTAGAAGCCAAGAAAAGCCTGATAAGTGGATTGCTCCAACGTAACTTACTGAATAAACGGCATTTAATGGTTTTGAATAGATTGGGGTTTTGGGTAACTAAAGAGTTGGTATGTACGAGATAATATACTAGAGGGTAATATATTTAGTTATAGTGCGCTAAGGTGTTAAAAAAGAAGGGCTAATGCCCTACTCTTCTTTATTACTCATTTCTTCACGAATTTGCTCAGCAACGATTTTGATAGCTTGTGCTGTGCTGATGCCCTGGGTCATCATTTCTTGAATTCGTTCAACAGCTTTCTGTTGTTCTTCGTGAGAAAGGGTTGGTAAGTCGTTTAGCATAGTCTGCTCCTTTATTTAGGAGCAGAACTATATAAGGACTGTTAGTAACTAGCAAGGAAATTGATTGATGCACCCATTGCATTTTCATTTGTGTAGTTAGCACTTAAATCTAACTGGAACAAATTGAGTGGCGACAAACCAATACCTGCAGTGACTGTACCTTCTGAACCAGAGTATGCCAAATTCTTGTAGTACCCTGCCCTTAGCTGTAGCTGACGCAGAACATCAACTTCTGTACCAACGCGAATCATCTGTTCATTATCTTTGAACGAAGTAAACTTTTCGGTTTCATTTAAGTCATAGTCGACACTAAGCGTGAAGTAGTCCGCTACGATACCAGCACCTACGGTATATACTGGCTCTAGTTTGTATGCGTATTGGCCACCGACTTTGTGTGTCACACCGCTGGTCGTGCTCGTTAAAGTTTGAGATGTATCTTTGGTATTGATATCTCTAGATATTAAGTTGGTAGCCGAAAAACCAACTCGAAATGGACCTGTGAACCAAAGCGCGCCAGCATCCATATT
>NZ_JBFRLX010000332.1:0-7078 GCF_041470165.1 Vibrio sp. 10N.286.46.A8 | reverse complement strand
GCATTATAGAGATTTCGATCACACTGGCAAGCCCTTTTTGAAGTTTTTCTCGTTTTTTTATTCGTTCGATTAAAAAGAGCACAAAACGCCTCAAAAGTAGGCTTTTCTCTTACATCTCTTGCAATTTCTTAGAGAATAAAGAGACTTTTTCCCAGTTCGTATACTCAACTTCCTTGGTTGTGTCCGTTTCTCCGCCTGTCATATTCATAATGAAGCGAATCATGGTTTTATCGAACCAGTTATAACGAGGGTAATAGAGAGCACCCGCGAATACACCGATTAGAGTCGGCTGCCATGGTGACTTAAGAAGAAACTTCTTAATATAGGCACTACCTTCAGGGGTGTCTTTACCTTGGTCTTCTTTACGAGCCGTTAAGTTAACGCAGAAGAAGGCAACCTTATTGGATTGCAACTGAGTAAGGTTGGCATCAATGAACTTATATAGCTTCTTATTGAGGTGGCCGTAACGAATAGATGCACCAATCAACACTCTGTCGTATTGAGCAAAGTCGACATTACTAATAGTGTGCAGATCTTGAAGCTCACATTCGAACTCATTCATTTCTTCTTTTATATAGTTCAAGATCTTCTTGGTTTGCCCTTCACGGCTTGAATACAAAAATAGAGCTTTTGCCACAATGTTGTCCTTAGCTACGCCAAAACGTAGGGGTCAATAAAATTAATAAGGTGAATATCTCTAAACGACCAAACAGCATAGATACGATCAACACCCATTTGGCCTTATCATTCACATCGCCGAAGTGCATTGCCACTTCACCTAAGCCCGGGCCAAGGTTATTCAATGTTGCCGCTACGGCAGAGAAAGCACTCAGCTCATCCATCCCAGTAGCAATAAGAGCCAACATACAAACCACAAAAACCAATGCGTATGCAGAGAAGAAGCCCCAAACCGCATCAACAACACGTTGTGGTAACGCAGAACCGCCAACCTTGATGGTATAGACAGCACGCGGGTGGACAAGGCGCTTCATTTCACGAGCACCTTGCAAAGTAAGCAATAAGATTCGAATGACTTTCATACCACCGCCCGTTGAACCTGCACAGCCACCTATAAAAGAAGAGAACAGAAGCAGCACAGGTAAGAATAACGGCCACTCAGAAAAACCAGTGGTAGTGAAGCCTGCGGTCGTCGATATAGATACCGTTTGGAACAAGGCTTGATCAAAGGCATCGTAATACGAGTCATAAGAGTGGTGATTAAGCAGTAATAAGAAACAAACTAAGAACAAAACCGCTTGAATAAAGATAAAGGCGCGGAATTCAGGATCTTTCCAATAATACTTAGGATGCACACCACCCGAAGCAAATGCAGCAAAGTGAAGCGAATAGTTACACGCAGAGATAAGAAGGAACACGACCGTAATCATGTTGATAGCCGGACTGTTGAAATAGCCCATACTCGCATCGTGAGTCGAGAAGCCACCAATCGCAATAGTAGAGAAGCTATGACTGATAGCATCAAAGAAGCTCATGCCTGCAAGCCAAAACGCCACCGCACAAGCAATCGTTAGACTCAGATAGATGTACCAAAGCGCTTTTGCCGTTTCAGCAATACGCGGAGTCATCTTACTGTCTTTTACAGGGCCCGGGATTTCTGCACGATATAGCTGCATACCACCGATGCCGAGAACAGGAAGGATGGCTACCGCTAATACGATGATACCCATACCACCAAACCATTGCAGGAATTGGCGATAAAACAGAATCGCCTTAGGCAGATCATCGAGGCCGACAATAACGGTCGCGCCCGTGGTTGTTAATGCAGAGAAGGATTCGAAGAAAGCATCGGTTACCGACACATTGGGGTTATCGGCGATCAAAAACGGCAGCGCACCAGCACTACCGATTACCGTCCAGAATAAAACAACAATCAAGAAGCCATCACGCGCTTTCAATTCATGCTTATAACGTCGGTTTGGAAACCAGCAGGTCGCTCCACAGAATAAGAGAACAAAAAAGGTCGTCACAAATGGCACACCTGCACCATCTCGATAGATCAGAGCGACGAGCGCAGGTGCGAGCATTGATACACTAAAAAGTGCTAATAATAATCCGACGATTCGAATAATTGAGCGAAATTGCATGAGCTATTGAACGAAGCGAAATGCTTCACACTTCCTAGTTGTCTTTGACTTTCGTTACCAGTGCCTTAGCACCGCTTTTATTGATCATGGTTTGGGTAAACGAATCTACCTGAAGGAGCTCTATTTCAATAATAAGCTCAACTTGAACACCATAATCCGCTTGGACTTCAACAGCCTGATGCTGAGCCATGATGGATTGTGCAATCGGCACAAAGCCATAGTCTAACTCTAGCCGTAATTTTGTGGTTATTTTTTTCTCGATAGTTTGAAGCAGCTTGAGAGCTTGTTGTACTCCACCACCATAAGCCTTAACTAAACCACCAGTACCGAGCTTGATTCCGCCTGAATAGCGAGTGACTACAGCCGTTAACTCGCCAACACCTGAACCAGACAGTTGCGCCAAGATAGGCTTTCCAGCAGTACCCGAGGGTTCGCCATCATCACTAAAGCCCCACTTCATCGAGTCTTCAGGTCGCCCTGCAGCAAAGCCCCAACAGTTATGTCGCGCTGAAGAATGCTCTTTTTTTACCTGTTCAACGAACTGCTTAGCAGCTTCTACACTTGGAGTATGAGCAAGATGAGTAATAAAAACGCTCTTTTTTATCTCTTCTTCAAATAAAGCCGACGCTGACGGTATTAAATAGGGCTGTTCATTCATATCGTTAACTTAATTATTAAGAGCGGCGAAGTGTATCACGCGTGAATAATAAGGGTTAGAGGATCTGTGCTGTCGCACAATGTTAAACAATTGTTTAAAAAATGTATTGAAATTAATCAAGCAGAGGTACAGACTAGAATAACTGGTCTTACCAGGCGCTCTACAATAATAGAAAGATAACAAGATTCTCTCAAACAATCGTGGATTGTATGTCATGGAGATAGACAATGATTTACCAAGCTAACACCCTACAGGTAAAGGAATTACAAGATGGTATTGCGGAATTAAACTTCTGTGCACCGGCATCTGTAAACAAACTCGACCTTGCAACTTTAGAATCACTAGATAAAGCGTTAGATGCCCTTAATGCTCACGCAGGATTACGTGGTTTAATCTTAACTTCAAACAAAGACGCGTTCATTGTGGGCGCAGACATCACTGAATTTCTTGGCCTATTTGCTAAGCCAGAAGCAGAACTTGATGAATGGTTAAGATTCGCTAATTCAATCTTCAGCAAGCTCGAAGACCTTCCTGTCCCAACTCTTTCAATGATGCGTGGCCATGCCCTTGGCGGCGGCTGTGAATGTGTACTCGCTACCGATTTCCGTATCGGTGACAAGACCATTAGCATAGGTCTACCAGAAACCAAACTTGGCATCATGCCTGGCTTTGGTGGTTGTGTGCGCCTGCCACGTGTTATCGGTGCTGACAGTGCAATGGAAATTATCACGCAAGGCAAAGCATGCCGTGCAGATGAAGCACTTAAAGTTGGCTTGTTAGATGCGATTGTTGAAACAGACCAGTTACTAGAGTCGGCAATCAACACTGTTTCTCTAGCAGCCAATGAGAAACTCGATTGGCAGCTACGTCGTAAACAAAAAACATCAGCACTTTCACTAAGCAAACTAGAAGCGATGATGAGCTTTACCATGGCGAAAGGCTTAGTTGCTCAAAAAGCAGGGCCTCATTACCCAGCACCAATCACTTCGGTTATCGCTATCGAAGAAGCAGCACGTAGCGATCGTGATGCTGCATTGGATATAGAGCGTAAACACTTCGTTAAGCTAGCAAAATCTGAAGAAGCAAAAGCATTGGTCGGCTTATTCCTTAATGACCAATACATTAAAGGCTTAGCAAAACAAGCTGGTAAGTCTGCGAATAAAGCAACTGAACGCGCGGCAGTACTTGGTGCTGGCATCATGGGTGGCGGTATTGCTTACCAGTCAGCATTGAAAGGTGTGCCAGTGATGATGAAAGACATCGCACAGGCGTCTCTAGATCTTGGTATGAACGAAGCTTCTAAGTTATTGAATAAACGCTTATCACGCGGTCGCCTAGATGGATTCAAGATGGCAGGTATTCTGTCTTCTATTACTCCAAGTCTGCATTATGCAGGTGTTGAGCAATCAGATGTGATTGTGGAAGCGGTTGTAGAGAATCCTAAAGTAAAAGCAGCAGTACTGAGTGAAGTGGAAGGTCTGGTGGGTGAAGACACAGTTCTTACATCAAACACCTCAACGATTCCGATCAACCTGCTAGCAAAATCTCTAAAACGCCCAGAAAACTTCTGTGGTATGCACTTCTTTAACCCAGTACACCGCATGCCTTTGGTTGAGATCATCCGTGGCGAGCATACTTCAGAAGAAACCATTAATCGCGTGGTTGCTTACGCAGCGAAGATGGGTAAATCCCCTATCGTTGTTAATGATTGCCCAGGCTTCTTCGTTAACCGTGTACTTTTCCCTTACTTTGGCGGTTTCAGCATGTTGCTACGTGACGGTGCTGACTTCACTAAGATCGATAAAGTCATGGAGCGTAAGTTCGGTTGGCCAATGGGCCCTGCTTACTTGCTAGACGTTGTAGGTTTAGACACAGCACATCATGCACAAGCAGTAATGGCGCAAGGTTTCCCAGAGCGTATGGGTAAAGAAGGTCGTGATGCAATTGACGCACTTTACGTCGCTGAAAAATACGGCCAGAAGAACGGCAGCGGTTTCTACACGTACAGCGTAGACAAACGCGGTCGTCCTAAGAAGACCTTCTCTGAAGACATTCCTCCTATCCTGGCTGACGTATGCCAACAACCACAAGACTTTGATGACCAGACAATTATCCAACGTGTGATGATTCCTATGATCAACGAAGTGGTGCTTTGTTTAGAAGAAGGCATCATCGCGACACCGCAAGAAGCGGATATGGCACTGGTTTACGGTTTAGGCTTCCCTCCATTCAGAGGCGGCGTATTCCGCTACTTAGACAGTGTGGGTATTGGTAACTTCGTTGAAATGGCGAAGAGCTACCAAGACTTAGGTGCAATGTACCAAGTTCCTCAACTATTGCTTGATATGGCAGCGAAAGGCGAAAGCTTTTACGACGGCCAACAAGCCAGTTCTCTGTAACCCACATTTGGAAAAGGAATAGCAAAATGAATAATGTAGTTGTTGTTGATTGCCTTCGTACCCCAATGGGACGTTCCAAAGGTGGAGCTTTCCGTCACACTCGTGCTGAAGATCTGTCGGCACATTTGATGAAAGGCATTTTAGAGCGCAACCCAGAAGTAAACCCTGTCGAAATTGAAGACATTTACTGGGGTTGTGTACAACAAACGCTAGAGCAAGGCTTCAACGTTGCACGTAACGCTGCTTTACTTGCTGGTCTGCCGATTGAGATTGGTGCGGTAACGGTGAACCGTTTATGTGGCTCATCTATGCAAGCTCTGCATGATGCAACCCGCTCTATCATGGTTGGTGATGCTGAAATCTGCCTGATCGGTGGTGTCGAACATATGGGTCACGTACCAATGAACCATGGTGTTGATTTTCACCCTGGCATGTCTAAACACGTAGCAAAAGCGGCAGGTATGATGGGCCTAACCGCTGAGATGCTAGGCAAAATGCACGGTATTAGCCGTGAAGACCAAGATGCCTTCGCCGCTCGTTCACATGCTAGAGCACAAGCAGCAACAGTAGAAGGTCGTTTCAAGAACGAAATCCTACCAACCGAAGCTCACGCAGCAGACGGTTCACTGTTCACTCTGGATTACGATGAAGTTATTCGCCCAGAAACAACAGTTGAAGGTCTATCTCAGCTGCGTCCTGTATTCGACCCAGCAAACGGAACGGTAACAGCAGGTACTTCATCAGCATTGTCTGATGGTGCATCGGCAATGCTGATCATGAGCGAAGAGAAAGCTAACGCACTTGGCCTGAAGATTCGCGCTCGCGTGAAGTCGATGGCTATCGCTGGCTGCGATCCTTCAATCATGGGTTACGGTCCAGTACCTGCGACTCAAAAAGCGTTAAAACGTGCAGGCCTAACCATTGAAGATATGGGCGTTATTGAGCTCAACGAAGCGTTCGCTGCTCAATCTCTGCCATGTGCTAAAGATCTCGGTCTATTGGATGTAGTTGACGAGAAAGTTAACCTTAACGGCGGTGCGATTGCACTCGGTCACCCACTGGGTTGTTCTGGTTCTCGTATCTCGACGACGCTAATCAACCTGATGGAAGCGCAAGACGTGAAATACGGCTTGGCGACCATGTGTATTGGTTTAGGCCAAGGTATTGCAACGGTATTTGAACGCCCATAGCGATCACTGGTTGTAATACTTGTAGGGTAATCTTTTGTGCAGCTATATTTATATAGCTGCACTTTTTATTACTTGGCATCCAACAATGCATCGATTGCGTTCAGCGAACTCAGCGAGAGAAAAACCAACACTGACATCTATGCACAAAACGCATATATTCAATGTTGATGTTTCATTATTTTTTCTCGGATGATTCAACTAAAGTTACTTCAGTTTCCTAATATTCCTCCTACGGAGCAGATCATGTTTAAAGCACTTGTACTAAACCAAGAAGACAAAAAAACTATCGCATCAGTTTCTCAAATTGATGAGTCTCAATTACCAGAAGGTAACGTGAAGGTTGATGTGAGCTACTCTTCTTTGAACTACAAAGATGGTTTGGCGATAACAGGTAAAGGGCGCATTGTTCGCAACTTCCCTATGGTTCCTGGTATCGACCTTTCTGGTGTGGTTTCACAATCTGATGACCCGCGCTACAAAGCAGGCGACGAAGTTGTTCTGACGGGTTGGGGTGTTGGTGAAGGCCACTGGGGCGGTATGGCTGAGAAAGCTAGCCTAAATGGTGACTGGTTAGTGCCAATGCCTGCAGGTCTTGACGCCAAGAAAGTCATGGCGATTGGTACAGCTGGCTTCACCGCTATGCTTTGTGTGCAAGCTATCGTAGATGCAGGCATCAAACCAGAAGACGGTGAAATCCTAGTAACGGGTGCTAGTGGCGGCGTAGGC
>NZ_JBFRLX010000331.1:0-3331 GCF_041470165.1 Vibrio sp. 10N.286.46.A8 | reverse complement strand
AAAAAGCCTTTCATATCGGCAGCCGTGGGTCGCTGTAATTTCAGATAGCAATACCTTAATACAAGCGGCAGTGGATGGGATGGGTATAGCAATGATCCCTAGCATATTTGTTAATAAATACGTTAACAGCGGTAGCTTAGTTAAAATTAAAAACGTAGCTGAATTTCCAATCGTGAATATTTATGGGATGTACCCAACTCGCAAACACGTCCCGTATAGACTATCGCTATTCTTGGAGTATTTAAAAGCTAACTTTATTCATATAGTTATATCGTAAATAGAAATAGCTATATGTACTACACGATCTTTCTGTCAGTGATGTCTAAAAGTGGTTATGAGTTCACTCAGCATTTTAAGTACAGCATGCACTGTCCTCAATATAAATAATAACGAAATATTATCATTAATATAAATTATGATAATTTCATTTAATTAAGCCATCTACCTATACTCTCTCCATCGAAACGAAACATCGAAGCCAGTCTTCGAAACGCACAGAATTAAAAACGAATTTGGAGTAAGTTATGAAAATGAATCACGTAGGCATCATGGTGGGTGACATGGATCAAGCAGTCGAGTTTTACACGAAAGCGCTGGGTCTAAGAATCGTAATGAACAACACTAAAGTGATGGAAGAGCGCGAATCAGCAATCGGCCGTATGTGTATCGCTGTGTTCGGTGAAGGCTTTAAAGGCTTCAACATTGCACACCTAGTAACTTCTGATGGTATTGGTGTTGAGCTGTTCGAAATGAAAGATCGCCAAGAGCGTCACGAAGTTGATTTCTCTCGCCTAGGTATCTTCCACTTCTGTCTGCAACTTCCAAAAGAGCAGTTTCATTCAGCGATTAAGCGTGTTGAAGAGTATGGCGGTAAGGTTCGTATGGACATCATGCGTTACCACCCAGAAGACGAACTAAAACAAGCGCAAATGGTTTATCTAGAAGACCCGTTTGGCAACCTATTCGAATTCTACTCGCACACATACGAAGACACGTACGCGACTGATTACGAGTAATCGCGTTACCTGCCTGTCATAAGGTAGAAAACCGAAACACCCCCTAAAGAGGATTGGTAGAGATACCAATCCTTTTTTGTGTTTGGATGTTTGGTTGAGTGACTTATCTATATGAAGTGATTAAGAAAGGTACAGATTTAAGGCGTTGCTAAAGTTGACGTTTTGAAGATAAAACCTTTCATGAATATGACGGAAGAAAGCGTAGTTTATGGAAATATTGCGGGCTCATACCGAATGGTAGCCTTGACTGAGCTGTGACTATACTCAGAACAATATTGCTAACCAACAACAACGAAAATAGAGAAAATGCACAGATTAGCGCACCCAAGTTACATGAAAAAACTACATATCATCTTTACCGCTCTTATTCTCATGATATTAGCCGGATGCACCTCAACGTCGGCGGTCGGCAGTTCCAAAACAAAGGACTATGCCAAGTCACATGCTCTTGTGGGTAAAGCTTCTTGGTATGGCGATAAATTCCATGGAAAACTCACAGCAAGTGGTGAGACATACAACATGAATGCCTACACAGCGGCTCATAAAACCTTGCCCTTTGGGGCGATCGTGAGAGTGACCAATACAGACAATGGCAAGTCGGTCGATGTGAAAATTAACGATCGAGGCCCTTACGTAAAAGGCCGAGTTATCGACCTTTCTCACAAGGCATTTGCACAAATAGGTAACGTTAAGCAAGGCACTGTGCCTGTCAAAATTGAGATTGTTGATGACCGTAATACCTTTAGGTATAAGCACTAACCAACTTCAAGTATTCCTTTGAATTGTCAACCACTACTATAAACGGTACCAAGAGCTAGGCCGGTACTGGTGGTTAGTAATCAAAAATGAAGTTGTATTTGTTAAGCAGGCTCACATCTTACTAAACTTGTGAGACATAAAATGGCCTACGGTTAAGTTGGGAATATAGAATTGAGTCGCTCCGCCAGGTAAGCCTTGCGAATTACCTCTCATTTCAAGAGCTGTATTCCTTTTGGATTGTGAGCCTGCATCAATACGGTTCATCCCTTTAAAACCGCCAAACCAAGCATAAACCGGAGATTTTAGTCTCATCTCCAATAAGTAATCCAATGAACTCCAGTTCTCTTTGATAACTGAGGTCAAACGTCCCCATTCTCTAAGAGATACGCCATTACGCTGCGCAATTTTTTTCTTTTGTTCTAGTCCTGCATCATGTTGGAAAGGGTCGGTTGGTGACCACCATGGTGAGAGTGTGGTCTCATCTGTAATTTCGCCTCGCCCTAAAGTTGGATAACCATTAAATTTATATATCGATGTCCCAGCTGGAAGGAGTTCTCTAGTGGGTTGGCCATATTGTAATTGAAAGGCATCTCTTACAAATGTTCCAGGGCCAGTTGGTATAGCGCCAACAATACTCCAGTCTAAATTATGATTTAGTATCACTTTAATACTCCTGCGTGATTCATTATAAATAATTGAATTTGCGAATCGAATAACTGTCTGAAAAATATCTATTATTATTTTCTTACAATATCACCACCAAGCATTACCTAGCAATATTACTCAGTGTTCATATATGTTCGGTTTTAATGTATTTGACAAGTGCGCAGGAGGCATGAGTTGATTCGCTATGTCTATATTTCCCCGTCGAAAATCTACATATAGGGTGAGGATGATTAGGGGCAAAAATAAGTGAACTTAGGTGAATTAAGGAGATTAAAAAATCGGCTTTCAATGCTGAACCAACAAGTGACATGCTGACTTTGGAGGGCGTCACTTCTCGTAAGCGCTAGATTGGCCCTGCAGTGCAAAAGGCAATTGAGAGCTTGTAAGTAGAAAGAGATTTTTGGGAGAGGGATTGGTATAGATCCCCCCCCTTCTTGTTGATAAGCTAATTAACTTGGACTTTAGGACTAAATTCACCAGTGTTTTCGTTGGCAAAATACTAATACTCGCATTGTATAAATATGGTAAAAAGTAGAGTTTGGTTGTTTATATGAAGTGTATAAATAAAAATTTCTTTTTATTTGAGTAGAAATGCATTTTCTGTTGTCCAAAACACACAATGTTTCTACCTAAAGGATTTTATTCTGTATGAGAAAACTAATAATAACCGCTCTTTGTCTTTATATATCTGGCTGTGCAACCAACGGTGCTGTCTGCATTCCTACAGGAGTTAGTATTTACTGTGGTAGTGGTGTCTAAATAAACAATATCAATTGTGGACAACCAGCAGTCAATTAATCTTAAAAATTATTTTCATTGGCATTATAGCCTTGTTCGGTTCTCAACCAAAACTCAGAAAGATCTTCAAACAAGTCGTCGTTGTCTAAGAT
>NZ_JBFRLX010000330.1:0-522 GCF_041470165.1 Vibrio sp. 10N.286.46.A8 | reverse complement strand
ATAGTGATTAGTTAAACAAGCCTTTGAGTAAACCATTAACTGCATCTCTAGTTTTCTCATCTTTGATCTTGTCACCGTATTTTTCTTCAAGTTTCTTAATACCGCGATCAATCTCTTTTTCAGCTTTCTGTTTCAACACATCATCAAAAACAAGCCCAAATTTCGGGTCAGCCCACTGGCCGGTTACCTTAATTGGAATCGTCACATCTTTGAGATCATCAATGCTCTTACCACCCTGGCCTTCAAGCGAACCAACAATTGACGTGCGAACCAGGAAGTCGACCGTTTCATTGATGAAGTTTGCTTTACCTTGACCTGTCACGCGTAAAAGAGGCGACTGTGCCGATAAGTCGTTCGTTGAAACCCAACCTTTATCAACCTTGAGTGTTGCTTTCATTGCACTAAAATCTGTCTTTTGAGACTCATCTTTGCTTTCGACTTTTTCGCCTTTGATCTTAGCGTAGTTTTCTCTAATCAGTTGCGCGATGTTGATGCCATTAACCGCACCATCTTCAAAGTTAA
>NZ_JBFRLX010000329.1:0-3453 GCF_041470165.1 Vibrio sp. 10N.286.46.A8 | reverse complement strand
TCTAAATACTCTGTTTTCTACTTAATTTATGACCCTCGATTATCATTTCAGTTCCCCAAAAAATTCATTAATTTTCTCTTTTTAATTAAACGCGTCTCTATTCAATCGCTTAGAACGTAATGCTTATAACTGGTACGACCAATTTGTGAAAATGTGATGTTGCTTGCTTGTTAAATAAATGTTCTAAGCGTATATTTCAAACAGTTGTTTAATACGAGTGATTGAAATGGCACCAAGAAGTACAACCAAAGACAAAATCTTAGATGTGGCTGAAGGCTTATTTGCTGAGCACGGTTTTAATGACACCTCTTTACGCACGATTACGAGTAAAGCCAATGTCAATCTTGCTTCAGTGAACTACCACTTTGGCGATAAGAAGACTCTGGTTCGTGCGGTACTCAATCGTTACTTAGAAGCATTTATGCCAGCATTGCAAGATGCACTAGTGAACTTAAATTTGAACGAAACGTATTCTATGAGTGACGTGTTTGAGTCTTTAAGGCAGCCACTAAGGGCACTCAATGATGTAAGGCCAAATGGTACGAGTCGATTTATGTTACTCATCGGTCGAGGCTATACAGATGTGCAAGGTCATTTGCGTTGGTTCATTACTACTCGTTATAGCGAAGTACTGACTTTGTTTACCAACTCAGTAATGAAAGCCAACCCAAACCTCACTCAAGAACAGTTATTTTGGCGATTGCACTTCACCCTTGGGACTTGTGTTTTCACCATGGCGTCTAGCCAAGCTCTAATAGAAATTGCAGAGAATGACTACGACACAAAGATAGATGCTAAGGCAGTGGTCGATATTCTCATTCCATTTTTGGCCGCTGGCATGTCAGCAAAAGAATAAAACAATAAAAAGCAAAATATTCACAAACAATATAGTGAACAAAAGGATCTGAACTATGAGCTCTCTAAGACAAAAATGGGTAAGTGACCCAGCTTTTAAACTCTTTAAAAAAGTACTACCACCACTATCTAGCACCGAGAAAGAAGCGATGGAAGCGGGTAGCGTGTGGTGGGACGGAGAGCTGTTTTCTGGTAAACCAGATTTCACTAAGCTTCACCAGTACCCAAAACCTCAGCTGACAGCAGAAGAGCAATCGTTCATGGATAATGAACTTGAAACTTTGCTCGCTATGCTAGATGACCACAAAATTGTGAAAGAAGACCGAGATCTTCCAGAGGAAGTTTGGAACTTTTTACGCAAAGAGCGTTTCTTCTCGCTAATTATCGCGAAAGGGTACGGCGGTCGTGAATTTTCAGCGCACGCCAACTCTACCATCGTAACTAAAATTGCGACGCGTAGTATCAGTACTGCGGTTTCGGTAATGGTTCCAAACTCTCTTGGCCCTGGTGAGCTGCTGTCTCACTACGGTACTCAAGATCAAAAAGATTACTGGCTACCTCGTCTTGCTGACGGTACAGACATCCCTTGTTTCGCACTAACAGGACCTGAAGCAGGTTCTGATGCGGGTGGTATCCCTGATGTCGGTACAGTGTGTATGGGCATGCACGAAGGTAAAGAGACACTAGGCATCAAGCTTAACTGGAACAAGCGTTACATTACGCTAGCACCAGTGGCAACGGTACTTGGTTTGGCTTTCAAACTGCACGATCCAGAAAAGCTACTGGGTGACAAAGAAGACATTGGTATCACTTGTGCGCTTATCCCGGCAGACCACGAAGGTGTTGTGATTGGTGAGCGTCATGATCCACTTGGTCTTGCGTTTATGAATGGTCCAACACGCGGTCACGATGTATTTATTCCTATGGAATGGCTAATCGGTGGCGCAGATTACGCAGGTAAAGGCTGGCGTATGCTGGTGGAATGTCTGTCTGCAGGTCGTGGTATCTCATTACCCGCACTGGGCACGGCGATGGGCCACCTAACAGCGAAAACGACCGGCGCATACGCTTATGTTCGTAAGCAGTTCGGTATGTCGATTGGTAAATTTGAAGGTGTTGCAGAGAGCTTAGGCCGTATTGGTGGTTTAACGTATCTATTAGAAGCGACTCGTACACTGACAACCACTTCACTTGATATGAAAGAGAAGCCGGGTATCGTAACGGCTATCGCGAAGTATCACATGACAGAGATGGCTCGTACTATTCTGAATGACTCAATGGATATCCATTCAGGTCGTGCAATTCAAGATGGCCCAATGAACTACTTGGCTGCGCCTTACCTAGGTATTCCAGTTGCTATCACAGTAGAAGGTGCGAACATTCTAACTCGTAACCTGATGATCTTCGGTCAAGGTGCGACACGTTGTCACCCATACGTATTGAGCGAAATGGAAGCGGCAGCGAACCCAGATGAGAAGCAAGGTGCAAAAGACTTTGATAGCTTGTTGTTCAAGCACATCTCACACGCAACTAAAAACACGTTTGGCGCGTTTGGTGCAGCACTTACTGGCTCTAAGTTCATTAAAGCCGACATGAGTGGTCCAACGAAGCCTTACTACCAAGATTTGACTCGCTTGAGCCGCGCGCTTGCAGTGAGTGCGGATTTCGCAATGTTGACATTAGGTGGCGAACTGAAACGTAAAGAACTTATCTCTGCACGTTTGGGTGATGGTCTAAGTTACCTATACATGGCGTCTGCTGCACTTAAAAAGTATGAAGACGAAGGTCGTCAACAAGCTGACCTAGACTACGTACACTACGCGGTTCAACACTGTTTCCACAATGCGGCTAAGTCGTTACAAGAAGCGTACCGTAACTTCCCGAACAAGATGGTTGGCAAAGTACTTAAAGGTCTAGTTTTCCCTGTAGGTAACCACTTCGAAAAACCAAGTGATAACCTAACAGTTCAACTAGCAGAAAGCTTGATGACTCCGGGAGCACACCGTGAACGTCTGACTCACCTTTGCTACATCGGCAAGGAAGAGGATGATAGTGTTGGCCTTATGGAGAACGCGTTCAATGCGATGTACAGCATCAAGCCTCTGGAGCGTAAGATCTTTAAAGCAGTGAAAGAGGGCAAAGTGGCTCGTAAAGGCTTGTTGGCAGACAAACTGGCTCAAGCACTTGCTGCCGATGTTCTGACACAAGAAGAAGTCGACCAAATTGTTGCTGCTGATAAACTACGTTACACAGCGATTCAAGTTGACCACTTCAGTCATGACTTTAGTGAAACTTTGACGCGAAAAGAGTTAAAACCTAAGCTAAATAGCGTTGCTTAGATAACGAAATGATAAAAGGCACCTAATAAGGTGCCTTTTTTGTTTTTGTCGTAGAAGTCGCAATAGAAGCGTTAACAAATGGTGACTTAGTCGACAAATATCAGTTGAGTGCTCCAACCACTTGCATTTTCACCACATTTTTACAGAAATTAGATGCCATTTGCGCACGAAACTCTTATCCTTAACCTGATTTTTTAAGGAAGTTGAATATGATCATCAAACCTCGAATTCGCGGATTCATCTGTACTACAACACATCC
>NZ_JBFRLX010000328.1:0-1244 GCF_041470165.1 Vibrio sp. 10N.286.46.A8 | reverse complement strand
TAGATAGTTTAATTATACATCTAACAATAGTGATCTTGTTGCTTATCACCTTATATCACAAAGGAATTTAACCGGATAGTATTTTGTCCAACTTCCTTGTCTTATATAAAAAGCCGAACTCATTGATCGAGTTCGGCTTTAGCTGGCCATTTGATTTTGGACTTTGCATTTATAACCTTTCTAGCCATTGGAGACCTCCAATTTTCGTTTCCATCGAGATGCGTAGTATTCAAGTAGGTATCGCACCATAGAGCGTAATTGGCAATGAAAGACAAAATGAGTGCTACGAAAGATTAAATAGCTAACAAAGTGTTGGGATAAAATTAAGCTTGAAAAGTGACACTGCAACATAACCGCCCTCCACTTTAATTGATGGACAGTAACAGCGGACTCGTGACTCGTTATCACAGCAAGCCATAAAACTCGCACACACTACTCTGATGACAACAAACCGAGCGACTTTAAATTTAACTGTATAAACACACAGTTAAATTAGTACCCCCGCAAAAACCACACTTATCGCGCGAATAACATTCAAAACCAACGCCATGCGTACAGAATTCGTTCTAAAAATCAGTTTAATCATTAACTTTTCTGTATAATCTTCAATTCAATTTTAACTATTGGGTTCGAATGTGAATACTCGATAGAATCTCTGTTTGCGGTGACATCACGCATAACCACAAAGTTACATGTATGGATGATTAACATTTTGAGCGACAACGTATTCAGGCAAATCAATATATTCCTTTCGGTTTTTTGCCTCGCTGCCACTCTACTGTCGTTTATCTCTTACCATATGATCATGGATCAAAACTACGTTATCACTCCAGATAGATTCCCTACACTCGTTAACACTGACCAAGAACATAATGGTGGCACCAAAGGGGTGCTGTATAAGTCAGAAGACACCATTGAGTTACAGTGTGACTTTAAGCGTACCTATAGCTCGCCATTCTGTGAGATTGAGTTCGTTATCTCTACGGAAGGTAAAGGTCTGGATCTCTCAGTGTATGACTCAGTGACCATCAATATGGATTACGAAGGCCAAGAACAGCCAAGGTTTCGCTTTTACATTCGAAATTACGACGAGAATTACAGCGTTCAAGGTGACGCTATGTCTAATAAGTTCAATCGTTTAGATTTCTCGTTACCCGATAGAAAACACATCGACTTAGATTATTTCAATGTCCCTTTATGGTGGATCGACTATTACAACCACCCTATTACTAATAGCGCCGTAG
>NZ_JBFRLX010000327.1:0-1254 GCF_041470165.1 Vibrio sp. 10N.286.46.A8 | reverse complement strand
ACAAACAAAAACAGCGCCAAATTAGACGCCGTTTCTATTTCTTGACTCGTTATCACAAAGCTGGAGTTATCTTCGTTTAGATAACTTCTTTTGAAGCGTCCGTGATGATAAAGTTATCGATGTACCCATTAACATTGACCTCATCCTAGGTAATGTCCGGGGGTTTAACCGCTTTATCTAAGCCAATTAAGGTGTGAATGAGTATTGTAGGCGAGATAATCCCCTCTTTGACATACCTACTTGAATTAAGTGAAACTCTGCTTTTCTGTATGTACCGAAATTCTAATGACTTCCTAAGGATTACTCTATCCATTGGAGCATGTTTAAGAAGCCATGAGTGCGAGATGTCATCAAAGCAAGACTTTATATCTTCCTCGAATATCCATTTCGCCGCGCTCACCGATCAACCCTAGTTTAGGAGTTTAAAATGGCAAATCCTTTAGAACTCAATATCGATTATATTTTAAAACCCAACGGCAGCTTTCAGCCGCCAAGCGCCTGTGACATCGAATTTAAAAGATGGACAGGTAATCTTTATATGGCTTTTAAAAGCAATAAGGTAAAAGCGATACCTTACCTGCAGAGAGGTATTGATGCCGTTTATTCTCATCTTGAAGCGATGAAATATAGACACCATAAGAAGCTAAGTAGCAGTTATGGTTTTGGTGCCTCAGATGTGACAAATGATCCGGTGTGGATGGTTCTGCGCAGTCAGATTAGAGTACATTTCAAAAAAATAATAAGAGAAGTTCGCCCAAGTAAAACGCCACTGGAAAATATTCGCTTTAAATGTATTAACCGCACTACCTATAATTTTTTGCTACAGCAGATAAAACTCATCGAATCACTTAGAACAAATATTGTAAGAAACGGTGAGCTAGGACGTATACAGCTTGAAGTGATTGATGCACAACTTGATAGCCTGAAAAGTTTGTACGATCAGAAAGAGAACATTGATAATAATATCTGGCAGATCCTTAATGATCAGCATAAACGCAATTCATATACCGCACTTTGTCATAAAGGTCTCAAGACCAGTTATGAAGATAAAGCATCAGCAAGAGACGGTGCGCTAAGTACTAAAAATACCCTGGATCTTTTTGCTGAAGGCAAAATTGAAATAAAACGTACTTGGGATTTTAGAAATATAGTCCGTAACCAAGCCTCAGTTAAGGCTGGTGTTGAAGCACGAGTTAAAGTAGAAACCGACTTGCATGCAAAATTCGGCAGCAATGGCGGGGCGGGGATTATGAA
>NZ_JBFRLX010000326.1:0-2964 GCF_041470165.1 Vibrio sp. 10N.286.46.A8 | reverse complement strand
GATAACGTCGTTAGATTTTTTGATTGTAGAATAACTACTTATCGAAAAAATCCGCCTTGTTCTCCAGCTTTTTCCCTGCGCTATTTTTGACCACTTACTTACTGTGATTGGTATGACTACAAAGTTCTATAAATCATTACCCAAACGAATGTTTTGTTGTGGTAACTTGTCTCGCGAAACAGTAAACAGAATTTAAAGGACAAAACATGAAGTTTATTTGGTTAAAAGTCGCGGTTACCGTTTTAGTTTTTGCTGCGCTGTTTGGTGTGGTGTATTACAAAGTCGCAAGTGGTATGTCTTAACCAAGTACTATTTTGTGCAGCTGTTACCATCGCAGCGTGACTTTCCAGTTAGCCAGAAAGAGACTTTGTATCGGTTCTTGGCAAACCGAAGATAACACCAGTCGGCCACTGGCTTGAATATCGCCCAACGTAAAGGGGCGTATAGCCAACCTTTTCCTACTAAGCGCCACGCTTGGTAGGTCACGTCTAAGCCTAGCAGCAGTTTTCCATTCTCATCCAGTGCATGCAAAACGGTGTTGGCTGCGTCCGCATCAATCTGAGGGTAGTCTGAAAAGGCTTCGCTGTAGATATCGATGGTTTGAATCTTATTATCGACATCATGCTTGGCAAGTGCCGCCATCTCTTTTGCGCATAATGGGCATGTCCCATCGTAAAATATCGTAAGTTGTGTCATCGTCTGTTCGCCTATCATTTCACGACCTGAACCTTCAGTTACCCGTTAAGTCGGCACCCGTCAATTCAATCGCTTGTTATTCAATAATCTAGCAATGGCTACGTGATTGTACCTTTTAAAGATCACTCTCCTCGTATCAAAGCTAAAAAAATGTCTGACGTAGACACTTTGTTCATCTTTTCAAGTCCTTGATTGTTTGGTCAAATCTCGGGTTTATGGACAAAGGATAACAAAGCGTCCAATAAAGGTTTGCCTTCAATATATAAACATCAATCAATTCAACAAGTTGAACTTGGCTTGGAATATGCTCTATCGAACCTACGAATTGCTAAAGGATTTTCTCCAATTTGGGCATGACAGAAAACCCTAAAAGCATAAGTATGGATAAATGGAGAGAGAACATGAAGGTTATAAATTATTTACTTAGTGTGCTTTTGTTGTTTAGTAGCCCCCAGTTGGTGTGGGCTACTGTTGATGTGATGGAACTTGATGGTAACGCGACCAGTGATAATAGTGGTATTGATTGGGATGACGTAAATGATCCTAACAGCATGGTTGGGATTGCAGAATTTTTCGAAAAAGACCGTAACGGTATCGACCAAATCTTTTGGAAGGGTGGATCAAAAGATGATTCCGACATTACAGATTGGGCGTTCCGTACCGCGTCACCACAACCAAAAGATGACTTTACCAATGCGTATGCCGCTGCCTTTGAAAGCGAAGGTGACTTGCTGATTTACTTTGGTGCAGACCGATATGCGAACAATGGTGATATGTACATTGGCTTCTGGTTCTTACAAGACCAAGTAGGGTTGCCGGATGGGAAAACTAAGGGCGACTTTGTTGGACAGCATATCAATGGAGATATCCTTGTGCTGATTTCATTCCCACAAGCCAGTGGCGGTAATCCGTATATAGAAGTGTTGCAGTGGGATTTAAATAATGGTGATGTCACCGACAACATGACGAGAATTTTCCAAACGGACGGTGACCCTAAATCGAATGACTTCGTGGGAGCAAGATGTGACAGTGGCGCAGTCGGCGTCGAGAAGATCTGTGCGATTTCAAATGATGATTCTATCGGGGCAATTGATCTACCCAATGTACAAGGTTGGGACTATCTCGCGAAAACGGGTGAAACAACAACGATTCCAGCCGAGAGCTTTGTGGAAGGTCGATTAAACTTATCAGCTCTGTTGAATGATGAGTTTGGCATTGAGGATATTCCTTGTTTCAGTAGCTTCTTAGTGGAGTCACGAGCTTCTCGTTCGATTGATGCATCTTTGGCTGACTTCGTTGTCGGTTCATTCAGTTTATGTAGCATCAATATAGCGGCGACTTGTAACACAACCAGCTTTACGGTTGATGGTATGTTCAACATAGATTACACCGTGACGGTTACCAACACTGGCCCTGGTTCGTTAGGCACCAATGGTGACTACGAAGTGGCCTTTTTATCTGAGTCACCAATCTTAGGTGCGCTTCCAGTGGTTGGTAACGGCGATGAAGTGTGGAGTGTCGGTGAGTCATTCGCAATCATGGGGAATTATCTGTCTGTAAATAACGGTGCCGTCGGCGTGATAGATGGTGCGGTGGATCTTGATGGGCTTATCGTGAATGCTCAAGCGCCAGTGGCCTACAATTGTCCACCAATAGACTTGAGTCCAATGGTTGAGATTTCTAAGGTGTGTAATAGCTTCTTAGAGGTTGATGGCGGTCAAGTTGTGCTTAAGAAAACCTATGATGTTGAAATATGTAATACCGGTGATATCCCATTGGCCATTGAATCGCTGGTGGATTCTAAGGATGACTCTCTGAGCCGTTCTGATTTACCTACTGAAGTAGTCAACAGCAGTTATTACCTCGACTTTGCTTTACCTTGTGATGATCTTGAGGATGTGACCACATGTGGTGCTGGTAATATGTGTAGTGCATTAAGTGCCGACCCTGAGCTGTTTGCTTGTAAAACGGGTGAAGGAGAGTGGATACCGAACTTTGGTGATGCTATTGGTCAAGTGTGTACACAAGTAAGTAAAACTTATGCGCCAAATGTGTTACCAACCGGAACTGCAGGGATGCTATCTAATCAAGTGACAGCAACGTTTGACTCGCTGTTCTTACAACAAGCATTTATGGAAACATCGAACATTGCAACCTGTGATGTTTGTCCATTTACTGTACCTGAGCCATAAGTACTTTCATTAATTGAGTACAACTAAACTCCAAAGCAGCCTAGTTCGTTAGGCTGCTTTATTAGTTATTAGTTAT
>NZ_JBFRLX010000325.1:0-1161 GCF_041470165.1 Vibrio sp. 10N.286.46.A8 | reverse complement strand
ATCAAGCTCACTTCAACTATAACCAGAAAGGTGAATTAATCTCGCTTGAGGACATGCAAGGGTACTCCGCAGATATCACTTATGATGAGATGGGGATAATCTCGTCAATCACTGATGCTAAGGGACAAACCCAATTTATTGTTGAGCTAGGCAACGCTGATTCAAATCGGGTAGATGAATATCCAGCACCTGGTGACCCAATGGGAATGAGTAGCCGAGTGACTGCGATAAATCCGCTGGGTTATAAAGAGGAGTTTTTCTACAACTCAGAAACAGGCAAAGCGTGGTACATCTCACCAGAACACTACATCAATTACGTGGATGTTAATGTTAACAATGACCAACCCGACGTTCCTAAAACTGTCTATGACTATCAGCGGTTCTCCAAAGGTTATTCTCGTGTTCAACAGGTTACTAGACCGGATGGTACATGGACTCGTTTCGAATACGATCAAAATCGTAATCTATCCAAAACTGTTTATTCAGATGGTAATTCCGTAAAGTATCGCAATAACTCGTTTGGTAAAGTTGTGGAGTTTACTGATACGCTCAATAACAGCACGATCTATGTTTACGATGATCGTCAAAACTTAATTAAAGCTGTCACGCCGACAGGCAAAAAGGGTTTTGAATACAGCCAAAATAACTTACTGATTGGTGCTACTAATTTAAACGGTGTTAAAACTCGCTATAAATACAACGACCAAGGGCAGTTATTACAAGTAACGGCTGCTGACGGTAACGTTGTCGACTTTGGTTATTCATCTGGGCGACTCGACTCGATTGTTAGTCAGGGTAAGGCGCTGGCGTCATATCAATATGATGAGCTAGGGCGCGTAACACAAGTTATTGATATACATGGTAACGCCACGCAGTATCGTTATGACCGAATTAACCAACTCACTCATGTCAGCGGAGAGGGAAATCGTGATACTGAGATTGTTTATGGGAGTTGTCCTCGTCTTGTAGAGAGCGAAACCCTTCCGGGAGGTCGAACTTACCAGTATCAATATAATTCAGCAAAGCAACTGGTAGCGGTTATTGACCCTATGTTGGGCGTTACACGGTTAAAACGAGATGCGGCAGGACGCACTACGGCTTTAATTGACGCCAATCAAAATAAAACAGAATTTGAATATAACGCCGTGGGTCAGCTTACAA
>NZ_JBFRLX010000324.1:0-658 GCF_041470165.1 Vibrio sp. 10N.286.46.A8 | reverse complement strand
GAAGAAATACTATTTGTTTTATTCTTAGGCTCTGTTTATTATTAGGAGGATTATTTAGTTTACCTTGATGGGAAATATCATGTCTGAATTAACAAAAACTCTATTAAATATCCGTAGCCTTCGTGCGTTCTCACGTGAATTAACTCTTGAGCAACTTGAAGAAGCGCTAGACAAGCTGACTATTGTTGTACAAGAACGTCAAGAGTCTGAAGCTGAAGAACGCGCAGCAAAAGCAGAGCAAGAAGCTAAACTTTCTGCTATCGCAGAACAAATTGCAAAAGACGGAATCGATGTTGCCGATCTTATTGCTGCACTTTCTGGTGAAGCAAAATCTAAAACAACAAAATCTAAACGTGCTCCTCGCCCTGCGAAATACAAATACGTAGACGCGAATGGCGACGAGAAAACTTGGACAGGTCAAGGCCGTACGCCTTCAGCTATCCAAGAACAACTAGATGCTGGTAAATCTCTAGAAGAGTTTGCTCTTTAAGGCATCGAGTTTGCTAAGTGAATAATCAATAACCCACTAAGCAATAGAATTAATATTTAAGTCGACTAAAGTATTATTTACGGCTTCAATATATTCAGAAACAAAAAAGGCTCCTTTCGGAGCCTTTTTTATATTTCACTATTAGAAATATAAATCAAAAAAATGCCT
>NZ_JBFRLX010000323.1:0-1667 GCF_041470165.1 Vibrio sp. 10N.286.46.A8 | reverse complement strand
ATTATGGATTAATACATAATGTTCTATTTTACAGACACAAACTCTGGATAGGCGCCGACACCACAATCGTGCATGTCCATACCTTCAAGTTCTTCATCTTCAGTTACTCGGATACCGATTGTTGCTTTAAGCACTGCCCATACCGCTAGGCTAGCACCGAATACCCATGCAAAGATTACTGCTGCACCCAATAGTTGAGCACCAAACGTTGCATCAGCATTGCTTAGTGGCACAGCCATTAGACCGAAGAAACCACACACACCGTGTACCGATATAGCACCTACTGGATCATCAATCTTAGCTTTGTCTAGAGCGATGATGCTGAATACAACCAATGCACCAGATACCGAACCAATCGCTACAGCAAATAAAGGTGATGGTGATAAAGGATCTGCAGTGATTGCTACTAGGCCAGCTAACGCGCCGTTAAGAATCATTGTTAGGTCAGCTTTACCCCAAGTCGTTTTACATACTAGTAGTGCTGCGATAGCACCTGCTGCTGCTGCTGCGTTGGTGTTAAGGAAGATTTGACCTACTGCTGTCGCGTTCTCAAAGTCAGAAACCATAAGTTGAGAACCGCCGTTGAAACCGAACCAACCAAACCAAAGGATAAATGTACCTAGCGTTGCTAACGGCATGTTTGAACCTGGAATCGGGTAGATTTCACCGTTCTTACCATATTTACCTTTACGAGCGCCCAGTAGAAGCACACCCGCTAACGCTGCTGAAGCACCAGCCATGTGTACGATACCTGAACCAGCAAAGTCACTGAAGCCGGCTTCTGAT
Organism: Vibrio sp. 10N.286.46.A8; assembly: GCF_041470165.1. Taxonomy (NCBI): domain Bacteria; kingdom Pseudomonadati; phylum Pseudomonadota; class Gammaproteobacteria; order Vibrionales; family Vibrionaceae; genus Vibrio; species Vibrio sp. 10N.286.46.A8. Next base: position 881 of record NZ_JBFRLX010000323.1, on the reverse strand, counting down.
AGGAAACCACCGCCCCAAGTCCAGTAACCTTCCATTGGGTAGATGAATGCTGTTAGCACGACAGAGAAGATAAGGAATGACCAAAGTTTCATTCGCTCAGCAACCGCGCCAGATACCACAGACATTGCTGTTGCAACGAAAACGACTTGGAAGAAGAAGTCTGATTCTAATGAGTGGTCTGCACCTTCGCCTTGAGTACCAATCAGAGTACCAAATGACGGTAACCAGCCACCTTCGCCGTTATCGACATACATAATGTTGTAACCAACGACTAAGAAAGTCGTACAAGCAATCGCGTACAAACAAATGTTCTTAGTTAAAATTTCTGTGGTGTTCTTCGAACGAACAAGGCCAGCTTCTAACATCGCGAAGCCTGCAGCCATCCACATGACCAACGCACCTGAAATGAGAAAGAAAAAAGTGTCTAGTGCGTAACGTAGTTCCATTACTGTTGTTGTAAGTTCCATATTAAAGTCTCCAGTCCTTGTAATTCTTTAAAGTGCTTCAGCATCCATTTCACCGGTACGAATTCGTACGGCTTGGCTTAGGTCATACACAAAAATTTTGCCATCGCCGATTTTTCCGGTGTGTGCCGCTTGGCTAATCGCTTCAACAACTCGGTCAACATTTTCAGCTTGGGTTGCAATCTCTAGCTTTACCTTTGGTAGGAAGTCCACCTGGTACTCTGCACCACGATACAATTCAGTGTGCCCCTTCTGACGACCAAAGCCTTTCACTTCAGAAACCGTCATACCTTCAATACCCACATCAGAGAGCGCTTCGCGTACATCGTCTAATTTGAACGGCTTTACAATGGCATTTATTAATTTCATATTCTTTCCTTAAATTCTTCACTTAATCCGTTAATACTCTTATTACAA
>NZ_JBFRLX010000322.1:0-522 GCF_041470165.1 Vibrio sp. 10N.286.46.A8 | reverse complement strand
GTGCTTCGTCGAGTTCAACCGTAACCTACATCGGTATTGTTGAACAAATAAAAACGGCGCTCAATGAGCGCCGTTTTTGTATTCTAATTCAAGCTCTATAAATTATAGAGACTCAGTGAACGTACGTGCGATAACGTCACGTTGCTGTTCAGTAGTTAGAGAGTTGAAACGTACAGCGTAACCCGATACACGGATAGTTAGCTGTGGGTAGTTCTCTGGGTGAGCAACAGCATCTTCTAGCGTTTCACGCTTAAGAACGTTAACGTTTAGGTGTTGACCACCTTCGATGCGTGGTGCTGCTTCGATAGCAACTTCACGGCTTTCGTACTCGCCTAGGTCTGCAGCTGAGATAACTTGGTCAGCTTCGAAACCTGAAGTAGCAACAACACAACGAGCTTCATTCTTCTCGCTATCTAGTAGCCAGATTGAGTTTAGTAGGTCGTCGTTTGCTGCTTTAGTAATTTGAATACCTTGGATCATAACTATCTCCTAGTCCACTTTATGTGGTTTGATTATGGTGTT
>NZ_JBFRLX010000321.1:0-244 GCF_041470165.1 Vibrio sp. 10N.286.46.A8 | reverse complement strand
TGGTTTGATTATGGTGTTAACTTTCGAATTTTATTGAGCTGAGTAATATATACCTAGTTTGTGGTAGTTTAATATTGATTTAAGTCAAAAAACAACCAAAAACCTCATTTTTTTCAAGGTGATTACTTTGAGTTAAATCAATAAAACCTTTGAAAACAAAGTAATTACAAAATATTTTAAAGTATAAAAAATATTTAACAGTCTCATTTGTTGTAAGTTTACTACATTTGTTGTGTTTTTATTG
>NZ_JBFRLX010000320.1:0-4831 GCF_041470165.1 Vibrio sp. 10N.286.46.A8 | reverse complement strand
GCAAATAGCACGAGGCAACAGGCCTAAAGCAAAAGACTTACTGCTAACGCCACAAAACATTGCTCGTCTAACCGATCAACTCGCACACCTGCGCGGTGCAGCAATGAAACTGGGGCAGATGCTATCAATGGATGCAGGCGATGTCTTAGAACCTGAATTAGCCGACATTCTTTCTCGCCTGCGCTCAGACGCAGATCCTCTGCCAACAAAGCAGCTCAACCAAGTGTTAGAAAGCTCACTCGGCATCAACTGGAAAGCCGAATTCCTTTCCTTCAACTTTAAACCTATTGCCAGCGCATCTATAGGCCAGGTTCACCAAGCCTATAGCGATGCGGGAGACAAACTTGCCATAAAAGTCCAATACCCAGGCATTCGAAAAAGCATCGACAGTGATGTAGACAACGTAGGTACATTGCTCAATATCGTTGGTTTGATTCCCAAGTCTGTCGATTACAAAGGCTTATTAGAAGAGGCAAAAAAACAACTACATGATGAAGCCGACTATGCTCGCGAGGCTGACTATGCGACTCGTTATCACAATGCATTAAAAGAACACTCTCACTTCGTTGTACCTAAAATTTACCCTCAAATGTCTTCAGAATCAGTGCTCGCCATGGACTTCATTGAAGGCGTCTCGATAGAGCAAATAGAAGGTTACGATCAAAGCACCCGTGATTTTGTGATGCACAGCTTGCTCGAGCTTCTGTTCAAAGAGTTATTCGACTTCAAGATGGTGCAAACCGATCCCAACTTCGCCAACTATCTTTACGTTGAAAACACGCGACAGATTGGGCTTTTAGACTTTGGAGCAACCCGAGAATACAGCGGCCGCTTCAGTGATGGCTATCGTTTGGCTTTTACCTCTGTGATTACTCACGATGAACAAGGACTCAACAAGGCGTTAGAGCAGATTGGATTTTTTAGCGAGACCATCCTCCCAGACCAGCGCCAAGCGATTCTCAACTTAGTGAAAATGGCCTGTGAACCCATGCTTGTCGATGAAGATTACGACTTCAAAGCCAGTGGTTTAGCCCAAAGGCTTCGTGAAGCGGGAACCATACTCAGCATGGAGCAAGAGTATTGGCACACGCCACCAGCAGACGCTCTATTCCTCCACCGAAAGATTGGAGGCATGTACCTGCTGGCATCTCGCCTTGGAGCCAAGGTGAATATCAGGCGCTTGGTGGCGCCCTATTTGCTAAGCGTCAGCTGATACTTAACTGATAGCTGATACTGAAGCAATTCTGGTCTTTAAAGTGATCATTTTAAGTCGTTGAACAGTAATAACAGTTACGCCAACTAAAATGAGTCAGACTTATGAAACATTCACTGCTGTGCTCCACCGCCCTAATCGCGAGCCTAACAAGTTCATTCGCTTTTTCAGCAAGCTGCCCTGATATACTCAACGGCAAACAAAGGCTGTTAAATTCAAACGAAGAAATTGAGCTGTGTGAAGAGTTTCAAGGCAAGACTTTATTAATCGTGAATACGGCAAGCCAATGCGGTTTCACGCCTCAGTTCGAACAACTTGAGCAGCTTCACCAAACGTATAAAGATGAAGGGTTCACGGTTGTTGGTTTCCCAAGTAATGATTTTCGCCAAGACAGAGGAAGCGAGGAGCAATCCGCTAAAATCTGCTACCTAGATTATGGTGTGACTTTTCCGATGATGGCGCGCGCTTCACTATCTGGGCCAGACGCAAACCCAGTCTTTGCCGAAATCCAACAACAAGCCGGTATCAAACCAAAATGGAATTTCTACAAGTTCTTGGTCAGCAAAGAAGGCAAAGTGATAGCAACCTTCCCGAGTTCTACATCGCCAACCAGTAGTACCCTCAAAAATGCAATAGAGCAGCAGCTATGAGGTCAGGTTACTTGGAGACAACTCAAACACGCAACACCATGGCCAAGCTGGGTTATATGGGTTTAATACCGTTTTTGTTCGGTCTACTGTTATCACTCACCGACAGTCAATTCTTCAGCTTGAGCGGCGAAACACTCTTCATCACTTACAGCGTGGTTATCTTGAGCTTTTTGTCGGGCATTTTGTGGGGCAATGCGATAGAGAACTTCGAAAGCCAATCCAGCAATAAGGCTCTGATTCTAAGCAATGTTATTGTGTTGGCAGCGTGGCTAGCGGTGCTACTCGGTGAACAGAAAGAGTTCCTCACCACTCTGATTCTGATCTTAGGCTACATTGCGGCTTGGCGAGCGGAAAGGTCAGTGAGAGAAGAGAACCAAAGTGAAGGCCCCGACGGCTATTTTGATATGCGAACACGATTAACCTCTAGCGTGGTTTTGATGCACGGTATCGTAATGCTGACTTAAGCCAGCGTATACCGGCATCTAAACAGACACAGTGAAACTTGAACTAGACGATGAGCTGCATGACCAAACGAGGCTCATCGTCTCCGAAATAATTACTCTCTTCTTTGATGGTCAAGAAACCCATCGACAAGTACAGCTCACAAGCCGAGCTGTTGTTTGGATCAACAGTAAGCAACAGCTTGGAATCTTGTGGCAAGGTTTCTATCGCCTGCTGCATCAATGAACGGCCAATCCCCATGCCTCGGTAAGCAGTATCCACAGCCAGTGACAAAACCCAATACTCTTGTTGTTTATCGGTTGGCGTCATTAACACATAGCCCGCAACCTGCGAATCTTGTTTCGCCACCAGCAAGCCCTTCCCCCAGCAATCAAATGCCTGACGAAAGAAAAACAGCGGATAGGCGTGATCGCCAAACAAAGCATGTTCAAGCTGGTAGATATCAGCCAGTTCTTGTTTTTCCGCACAGACAATATTCATACATCGACCTTAAATAGATTAACTACAACTGCGATTCGGCTACAACTGACCTTCAAATGAAGCCAGCCAAGTTGGCAATTGCTCTCTAAACCAATTGATGTACTTGGAAGCTTGCGGGTTGTTACGCGTGACTAATATATTCGTCACTTCTACTACGATCCAGCTTTTAGCGATGATCAATTGCTTTATTAATTCTTCACGCGGAATCAAGGTGTTATGGCAAAGATACTGTTCAACAATCAGCTCATAATCTTTCAGAGTACCCATTTGAGAAACGAGTGGCGCCAAGTCTATCGCGGGGCTACCAAAGCCAAACCTCTCCCAATCAAACAGCACCAACTGACCGTTATCTCTTCTTCCCCAATTTCCTTCATTGGAGTCACCCGAAATTAATGTGTCATGATTAAAAAGAGCATCACTTTGCGATTGAATGTACTTAAGACTGTCTTGCGTAACTAGAGGCAACTGTAGGGAAGATAAAGCCGATGTGGTGTCATCTAAACTCCATTGATGACGCTTAACTTCGAATGTTGGTCGATATTGAGAACGATGAATACTCGCGAGCTGCTGAAATACGTCACTTGTCGTTTGTAGCTCAGTAAGACAAACCGAATTAGGAATGTATTCGAGAAAAAGCTCACAACCATCGGCCGCAAGAAGTCGAGGCGTATTCACTCCATCAAGATACTGCGCTGCGTGTTGGTAAAAAGCGACTTCAACCTCGCCAGCCCCTTGTTTATGTATACAAGAAGCGCCATTACGCTGAGTTAAAGAAACCAGCGCAGCGCCCATTTGTGAAAGGTCTTGATTACTCATCGCATTCCTTCTATCCGTGTAAACAGCAGAACGAACCCTACTGACGGCTCACTAACAAATTCGCACCAGATAAGGCAAGAAACACAGAACATGCTTTATTGAAGCGCTTGGCCATTTGAGGTTTTGAAAACCAATTTCGTAGATATAAACCAAAGGCCGCATAGATAGAAATCGCGAGCATTTCTAATACAAGAAACGTGCTTCCTAAAACAAAGAATTGAGTATTTACGTTCGCTGAAACATCGACAAATTGAGGGAGGAATGCAGTAAAAATGAGTATCGCTTTTGGATTGCCCGCTGCGAGCGCGAACTCTTGTTTAACCAGACCAAACCAATTCTTATTTCGTTCGATATCCGCGACCGGGCTGGCTTGTGAGCGCCATAGGTTGAACGCGATCCACAACAGATACATCGCGCCAAATAGCTTAATAAGGAAAAACAAAGTTTCAGAGGTATAAAGCACGACAGCCAAGCCGGATGCAGCCAAAGCAATCATGCCAGAAAAAGCGAGGATTCGTCCCAGGCCCGCTACAAAGGCGGCCTGAAACCCATAACAACGGGCGTTGTTCATTGATAACAAATTGTTTGGGCCCGGTGTCATGTTGAGCGCAAAACAAGCGGGGATGAACAGCAGTAACTTCCAGATTTCCATTGGTGCTTCCTAATTGCCAGATGCCGCGGTGATTGAATCGTTGAACGAGACTTTACCTTTTATAACAGCATTTAATATCTTTGGTAGCAACATTTGAAAGCAGTAACCATTCTCTGGCACACCGTGCTAATTAGTTCTCAAAAAATTTCTCATATTCTGGCGTAGACAAATTTTCCGCGACGCCAATTTCACCGACAATATAGATAGCACTCGCAAGGGTTTCGATGGTTTGATTAAGCTCTCTATCGGGCACTTCACCAACAACAGGAACCGACGGGCGTGCAGACGTTGATTTGCAGACCACGCTTTCACAAACGATATTGTGTTGTTCCTGCTGAGAAACTTCTGGCGGCTTGAAATCTGGTGAATTGAAGTCGGGAGCAGTAATACCCTCGCTTGAAAAATTAGAGGCGCTGTATGAGACAGCTGAAAACAGAGAAAGGAGCAGCATCCACTTATTCATATATCTTTCCATCGTTAGCATTCGTTATATTTATAAATACTATCTAATTAAAATAATTATGAACAGTGTTTTATTATTAATAATTCATATATCTC
>NZ_JBFRLX010000319.1:0-1147 GCF_041470165.1 Vibrio sp. 10N.286.46.A8 | reverse complement strand
GTACGGCCACCTTCGCGGATTGCGAAACGTAGACCTTCGTCCATTGCGATTGGAGCGATTAGCTCAACAGTCATTTGAACGTTGTCACCTGGCATTACCATTTCTACGCCTTCAGGTAGAGTGATATCGCCTGTTACGTCAGTTGTACGGAAGTAGAACTGTGGACGGTAACCCTTGAAGAAAGGAGTGTGACGGCCGCCTTCGTCTTTAGAAAGTACGTATACTTCAGACTCAAACTTAGTGTGTGGGTTGATTGAACCTTTAGCAGAAAGTACTTGGCCACGTTCAACGTCATCACGCTTAGTACCACGTAGAAGTGCACCAACGTTCTCACCTGCACGACCTTCGTCAAGCAGTTTACGGAACATTTCAACACCAGTACAAGTAGTAAGAGTAGTCTCTTTGATACCAACGATTTCTACTTCGTCACCTACACGTAGGATACCGCGCTCGATACGACCAGTAACTACAGTACCACGACCTTGGATTGAGAATACATCTTCAATAGGAAGTAGGAACGGTAGATCAACAGCACGCTCTGGAAGTGGAATGTAAGAATCTAGTGCTTCTGCAAGCTCAACGATCTTGTCTTCCCACTGCTTTTCGCCGTTTAGAGCGCCAAGTGCAGAACCTTGAATTACTGGTAGGTCGTCTCCTGGGTACTCGTACTCAGAAAGAAGTTCACGAACTTCCATTTCTACTAGCTCAAGTAGCTCTTCGTCATCAACCATGTCACATTTGTTCATGAATACGATGATGTAAGGGATACCAACTTGACGACCAAGTAGGATGTGCTCACGAGTTTGTGGCATAGGGCCATCTGTAGCAGCAACAACTAGGATACCGCCGTCCATTTGAGCAGCACCAGTGATCATGTTTTTAACATAATCGGCGTGTCCAGGACAGTCTACGTGTGCGTAGTGACGTTCAGGAGTATCGTACTCAACGTGAGAAGTTGCGATTGTGATACCGCGCTCGCGCTCTTCTGGAGCGTTATCGATAGATGCGAAATCTTTAGCAACACCGCCGTACACTTTTGCAAGTGTAGTACAGATAGCAGCAGTTAGAGTTGTTTTACCGTGGTCAACGTGGCCGATAGTACCAACGTTTACGTGCGGTTTCGTACGTTCAAATTTTTCTTTAGACA
>NZ_JBFRLX010000318.1:0-220 GCF_041470165.1 Vibrio sp. 10N.286.46.A8 | reverse complement strand
TGTTTGCCGGACTCAATTTACTTTTTGTTTCCACTTTTAAAAAAGTAGAATCAAAAAATGAACAATCATTTCTGATCATTCGAATACAAGACACTTGAATGTGTTTGTTGTGTTTATACCGTTCTTATTAAATAAGAGCAGATAAACATTGAGAACTTTTAAATTTGATTGAATTACTCGTAAGTAATCAATCAGTCAGCTTTCCAAATTGTTAAAGAGC
>NZ_JBFRLX010000317.1:0-4264 GCF_041470165.1 Vibrio sp. 10N.286.46.A8 | reverse complement strand
CATCTGCAGTGGCGTTTTTGTTTATACGCTTTTCATTATCAGCTAAGGCATAGCCATTAATTACGCCTTAGCTTGGAGATAAGAGCGACAGAGAAGCTAGATTATGCCTGTTGGCGTGCTAGCTTAACTTCTTCTTCTTTCTCACCAGCTGCCGGGTCATTGAAGCGAGACTCATCAAGAGAACCTTCAGACTTAGCAACGATGATAGTTACGGCACTATCACCTGTGATGTTTACAGCGGTACGAATCATATCAAGAAGGCGGTCAACACCCATGATTAGAGCAATACCTTCAAGCGGTAGACCAACTTGGTTCAATACCATCGCTAGCATAACAAGACCAACACCAGGAACACCTGCGGTACCCACAGAAGCCAGTGTCGCTGTTAGGATCACCATTAGGTAATCACCCATAGTCAGGTCGATGTTGTACGCTTGTGCGATAAACGCCGTTGCAACACCCTGCATGATAGCAGTACCGTCCATGTTGACAGTTGCGCCTAGTGGAACTGTGAACGAAGCGACTTTGTTGTCTACGCCCATGCGGTTTTTAGCCGTTTCCATTGTCACTGGAATCGTTGCGTTTGAAGATGCTGTTGAGAATGCAAACATGATTGCATCTTCCATCTTACGTAGGAACGTAATTGGGCTAAGGCCTGTAAACCCTTTAAGCATCGCACTGTAAGTTACTAAACCGTGTAACAGTAGAGTACCAGCTAACACTAAGAAATATTCCGCTAGGTTCCAAATTGCGCTTAAACCAAGGCCAGAGAACAGCTTCGCCATCAAGAAGAACACACCGTAAGGCGCAAGGTTCATCAGCAGCGCAACCAGTTTCATGATTACTTCGTTCAAATCAGAGAAAACCGCAGCGATACGCTCACCTGGTTTACCCGCTGCACTGATTGCAATACCAAACAACACAGCAAATACGATAACTTGTAGCGTTTTGCCCTCAGCCATCGCCTGAATAGGGTTGGTCGGGAACATGTCGATGATGACTTGGCCCAAAGAAGGAGCATCAGCTGATTTGAAAGAGCTCGCAGCAGTAAGATCCGCACCCGCTCCAGGTTGGAACAGGTTACCGATAGTCAATGCTAGAGTGATAGCAACGGCTGTAGTACCGATATAAAGTGCAAGCGTTTTGCCACCCATACGGCCAAGAGTTGATAAATCTTTAAGAGAGCTTGTACCGCACACGAGTGAAACGAAGACGAGTGGTACAACAAGCATTTTTAAACTGGCGACAAAGATCTGTCCGCCTACTTCAAAGAGTCCGTTAACGATGTAGTTGTTAACAAATTCGCTGTCTGCAAAAAGGGATTGAATGGCAAATCCCGTTAATATGCCCACGACCATGCCGAGGATAACTCGACCAGTTAGAGACATAGGTTTCTTGGTATTCATTTAGAACACTCCTTATTATTTATAACTTTGATACCTTTCCAAAGTGAGCAGGAGATTAGCAGTCGGTTGTTTAAATCGAAAAACAAAAAATGAGTTTGGAATTACAGATGTGATCATAATCACTGATAATCGTTCAAATAAAACAAATTAAAACAAAATAATTCACCATTCATTTACATTTATCGAGTGTTTTATACAAAAAATCGTCGTTCTGAAGGTAATAAATAAGATAAGAGGATTTTGTTATAGATGTTTGCTTATTACATTGACTGCGCAAATGGCGGTGTTTCAAAAAGTTTGGCGCAGAGAACCGATTTTTAATTCAAGTGCTCGTTAAATGACTGTATTGAAATGGTTTCTTTTAACTGCAGGTTAACGGCTCGTCAGCTCGTCTTTACAAAACTTTACGAATGCAAAGAATGTAAATTTAATGCAAATAGTAATAGTTATCACTTATATTCCCCCTCGAAATAATTCAGTGGTTCCGGAAACGGTCTAACGGACACATCGAATAAATAACAAAGTGTTCGTCTAAAAGAATAAAAGTGGAGAAAAGGACATGTTTTCAAAAAAGCCATTGGCTTTAGTGATCGGCGCAGTATTAGCTTCACCAGCAGTATTGGCAGAAGCAGTAAAAACTGACGAGCATATGGTTGTTGAAGGTCGTGATTACGGTTATAAAGCCGACACGAATACAACAGCAATGCGCATGGAGGCGACTCAATTAGAGACTCCAGGACAAGTTACGATTATCAGTGAACAAATCATTGATGAGCAACGCGCAAGCACGCTTGGCGAAGTATTAAAAAATGATGCGTCAATTTCAGCGGGTTCTAAATCAACAAACCGTGAGCGCTTCAACCTACGTGGTTTCTCTCTAGGAAGCAGTTCTGGTTACTTGCGCGATGGCGTTCAACACTGGTCTCATTACCGTCAACCGGTAGAACTACTAGAACGTGTTGAAGTACTAAAAGGTCCTGCAGGTTTGCTCTACGGTAAATCAGCACCTGGTGGCCTTGTTAACATGGTTGCTAAGAAGCCTACGTATGAAACTCAAGTTAGCGTAAGCCAAGACATTGGTTCTGACAGCTACACACGTACTACCGCTGATGTAAGCGGTTCATTGAACGATGATCAAACTCTACGTGCCCGTCTTATTGTTTCACAAGAAAACCAAGACTCTTACCGCACACGTTTTGACGGCACAGATGTAGAGACTGACCGCTTTGTTGGTGGCCTATTTGTTGATTACGATATCAACGAAGATGTGATGCTATCTGCGCATTACGACCGTACTCAAGAGTTGGGTGATCTAGATAACGGCTCAAAGATTGATACGAAAACAGGTAAAGCGATTACCCCAAATACGGTTAATGACCAACGCTTCGCACAAACAGACAACGACGTAGCAAACTACGGTGTGGCTGTTACAGCAAACTTGAGCGATACATGGGCAGTTAAATCGGGTATCAGTCGTCAGTTTTACGAACGTCGCCGTACTGAATCAGATAACGTTATTGATTCAAAGAAAGACAGAAAAACCAAGAAAACACTAGGTTATGGTTACAAAGTGTCAGACCGTCATGATGAGTGGACGTTTGATACGGCTTACGTGGATTTTACTGGTGATGTTGATGCATTTGGTGTGAATCACCGTCTGTTGGTGGGTGCAAATGGGTTGCACTACGATTACAAGCGCCTGTACGTATCAGACTATGCTTGTTTTAACGCTTCAGAAGCAGACACAATGAAAGAGTGTGGCAAAGGCTTTGATATGCCTGCAGACATTCACTATAACAACGATGATTCAGTATCACACTCGAAGAGCCAACACTACGGTCTATATCTTCAAGATTTAGTGACGTTCAATGAGCAGTGGCAAGCACTTGCTGGTGTTCGTTTCGCTTACGATGATACGACGAGCAGTTCTGGTAAAGAAGAGAGCTACAATAACATCCTACCTAAGTTCGGTGCGATTTACTCTCCGGCGCCAAACGGTTCTATTTACGCGGTTTACTCTGAAAGTTTTGAACCTGTAAGTGAGATTTCTGATAAAGATGATGTGAACTTCGGCCAGTCTCAAGATGCGAAGAAAGGTACACTTTATGAGCTAGGCTCAAAGTGGGAACTGTTTGATGAGCGTTTATTCGTATCAGGAGCAGTATTCCAGATCACACAAACGAACATGCAAGTTACAGAAGACCTTCCTGCATCTCATGCAAAAGATACTCGTACTACACAGGTGGGTGAGCAAGTTCACACTGGTGTGGAGCTAGCTGCGACGGGCTACGTGACGGATGCGTTCTCTGTAAGTGCATCAACAATGTTCTTAGATGCTGAATATAAGAATGACCCTGCTCTTAATGGTAAAACACCAGCAGACGTTCCTGAATTTACTGCAAGCATCTGGTCTACTTACGCATTCAACAACGGTACTGATGTAAACCTAGGTGTGTATCACGTAGGTGAGCGTTACACTGAAAGTGCTAACACGTTTAAGAAAGACGCTTACACTCGTGTAGATGCTGGTGTTGCACATACGATTAAGTACGATGAAAACTTAGACTTTGTTGCACGCTTTAATGTAGAGAACTTATTCGATACAGATTACCTAGAAGGCGGCAGCACTCGCGGCGTTGTTGTTGGCGAAGGTCGTAACTACATGGCTACGTTACAGGTAAAATACTAATTTGTTAGTAGGGTACTATTGGTAGCTTAAATATTAAGGGGAAGGTTTCGACTTTCCCCTTTCTTGATTCTGCTATTTAGTAAAAATACCCCTAGCAATGCGAGTGGTTTTTAATGATAATGAGACTGCTTATCAATAAAACTCATTTGTTCTTCTTCTAAAGTAAATG
>NZ_JBFRLX010000316.1:0-2855 GCF_041470165.1 Vibrio sp. 10N.286.46.A8 | reverse complement strand
AGCGAAAACCTATCTCAAACTAATGCTTACTTATTATGCGTTAGCTTTTTCTTTTTTAGCTTTTGGTGCTGCTTTTTCTTCAGCTGGCTTTTGGTCAGCTTTCTTCAAAATTACAGTCGTACCTTCAAAAGTTTCACCTTCAACGTATGCTTTACCGAAGTAAGACGTTGTTAGAACTTCTTTAAGCTCAGTGATTAGAGGGTAACGTGGGTTAGCACCTGTACACTGGTCATCGAACGCTTCAACAGCTAGCTCGTCCAGTTTAGCGATGAAGTCAGACTCGTTAACACCCGCAGCTTGGATAGACAGTGGGATGTCTAGGTCAACTTTAAGTTCTTCTAACCAAGTCAGTAGACGTTCAATCTTCTGAGCAGTACGGTCACCAGCTTGGCTTAGGCCTAGGTGGTCAGCAACTTCAGCGTAACGACGACGTGCTTGTGGGCGGTCGTACTGAGAGAATGCAGTCTGCTTAGTTGGGTTATCGTTCGCGTTGTAACGTACAACGTTTGAGATAAGTAGTGCGTTTGCAAGACCGTGTGGTAGGTGGAACTCAGCACCAATTTTGTGAGCCATTGAGTGACATACACCTAGGAATGCGTTCGCAAAGGCAATACCAGCAATCGTTGCAGCGTTGTGTACTTTCTCACGAGCGATTGGGTCTGCTGAACCGTTTTTGTAGCTTGATGGTAGGTATTCTTTAAGCATCTTAAGAGCTTGTAGAGCTTGACCATCTGAGTATTCGTTCGCAAGAACTGATACGTAAGCTTCAAGAGCGTGAGTTACTGCATCGTAACCACCGAACGCTGTTAGAGACTTAGGCATGTTCATTACTAGGTTAGCATCAACAACAGCCATGTTTGGCGTGATTTCGTAATCCGCTAGTGGGTACTTAGCACCTGTTTTGTCGTCAGTAACAACCGCGAATGGCGTAACTTCAGAACCCGTACCTGAAGTAGTAGTGATACATACTAGCTCAGCTTTTTTACCCATTTTAGGGAACTTGTAGATACGTTTACGGATATCCATAAAGCGCATTGCTAGTTCTTCGAAGTGAGTTTCTGGGTGCTCGTACATAACCCACATGATCTTAGCAGCATCCATTGGAGAACCGCCACCTAGAGCAAGGATTACGTCAGGCTGGAAGCTCTTCATTGCTTCAGCGCCTTTCTCAACAACAGACAATGTTGGATCCGCTTCTACATCGAAGAATACTTGAACTTCAATACCTTGAGATTTCAGGATTTGTACTACGTCATCTGCGTAACCGTTGTTGAATAGGAAACGGTCCGTTACTAGGAATGCGCGTTTCTTACCTTCTAGGTCGCTCATAGCGATTGGAAGGCTGCCACGACGGAAGTAGATAGACTTAGGTAGTTTGTGCCACAACATATTTTCAGCTCGCTTCGCTACAGTTTTCTTGTTGATAAGGTGCTTAGGACCTACGTTCTCAGAGATAGAGTTACCACCCCATGAACCACAACCAAGAGTTAGAGAAGGTGCAACGTTAAAGTTGTACAGGTCACCGATACCACCGTGAGTAGTCGGGATGTTGATTAGGATACGAGCCGTCTTCATCTTGTCACCGAAGTAACGGATGCGATCTGCGTTTACGTCTTGGTTAGTGTAAAGACCAGATGTGTGACCGATACCACCGATTTCAACCATAGTTACTGCTTGAGCAACAGCGTCTTCGAAATCGTCTGCGCGGAATAGACCTAGAGTTGGAGACAGTTTCTCGTGAGCAAATTCGTCATCGTAAGAAACTTTACCAAGGCCTTCACCTACAAGTACTTTTGTATCAGCAGGAACTTTAACACCCGCCATTTCAGCGATTGCTGGAGCAGGTTGACCTACGATTTTAGCGTTTAGGTTGCCGTCGATAAGAAGAACTTTACGTACTTTATCTGCGTCAGCTTTAGATAAAACGTGAGCTTTGTGAGAAGCAAAACGCTCTTTAACTTCGTCATATACTTCGCTAACTACGATTGCAGCTTGCTCAGAAGCACATACAACACCATTATCGAATGTTTTAGACATAAGGATAGATGCTACTGCACGTTTGATGTCAGCTGTTTCATCGATAACTACAGGAACGTTACCAGCACCAACACCGATAGCAGGCTTACCAGAAGAATATGCTGCTTTAACCATGCCTGGACCACCAGTAGCAAGGATAAGTGCGATACCGTCGTGCTTCATAAGTGCGTTAGAAAGCTCTACAGATGGTTGGTCGATCCAACCGATGATGTCTTTTGGAGCACCCGCTGCAACCGCTGCGTCTAGAACCAGTTTAGCTGCGTCGTTAGTTGAGTTCTTTGCACGTGGGTGTGGCGAGAAGATGATGCCGTTACGTGTTTTAAGAGAGATTAGAGATTTGAAGATTGCTGTAGAAGTTGGGTTCGTTGTTGGAACGATACCACAGATGATACCTACAGGCTCAGCGATAGTCATTGTGCCTAGGCTTTCATCTTCATCAAGAATGCCACATGTTTTTTCGTCTTTGTATTTGTTGTAGATAAATTCAGATGCAAAGTGGTTTTTGATAACCTTATCTTCAACAATACCCATTCCAGATTCAGCAACTGCTTGTTGTGCAAGTGGGATACGAGCGTGGTTAGCAGCAAGAGAAGCTGCGCGGAAGATTGCGTCTACTTTCTCTTGAGAGAATGTTGCAAACTCTTCTTGTGCTGCTTTAACGCGTGCTACTAGAGCATCAAGTTCCGCTAAGTTAGTTACAGGCATGGTGGATCTCCTAAAATAATAAATATTAAAAACTTTTTATTAATTTCGCTGCTTGCTTTTAACCTCAAACAACAACGTTCTTAGTAAATTGCTTTCAGGACTGAGTATATTAT
>NZ_JBFRLX010000315.1:0-235 GCF_041470165.1 Vibrio sp. 10N.286.46.A8 | reverse complement strand
CTTGGTTAGTTGCCATACGCTTATTTGTCTTCACTTTTTAAAGTGAAAGCAAATAGAAACCCTTTCGGGTTGTATGGTTAAGTGACTAAGCGTACACGGTGGATGCCTTGGCAGTCAGAGGCGATGAAAGGCGTAATAACTTGCGATAAGCCCAGATTAGGTAGTAATAACCTTTTGAGTCTGGGATTCCTGAATGGGGAAACCCACTTACATAAGTAAGTATCCTGTTGTGAAT
>NZ_JBFRLX010000314.1:0-1857 GCF_041470165.1 Vibrio sp. 10N.286.46.A8 | reverse complement strand
CCCGATGTATCGCTCCAGTTTACTTTTCATGGTAAACAAAACTCTTTAAGCCACAGTGTTTAAAGACGACCTTACCGGTCACGCTCTTTCTTTAATGCTGCGAAGCATAATCCCCCCAAAAAGCAAATAATCCTCCATTATGGTGGATATTTTTTTTTCTTAAATTTTTGTTAGCAACAAGAATGCTAGTAAACATCAGGTCTCTGAAGCAGATACTTGAGGTTTTTCATATCTATAAACAGACTTATCCACAAAGTATCAAGTGTGGATAACTTGGTTGATAAAGTTATTTCAGACCTAATTCTTTACATTCCTCTAAAAGATCTTTCTTGTTTTCAGTATATTAGCTGAATTGTGCCGATCGTAACTCATTGTTTTTTATCAGGTTGAATGCTTACCTTGAATTTGATAAAAGATCGTTAACTTGTTGTTTTTTGATCTTAATCATTTATCGGTACTGTGTTTAACTTTACGTGGGTGTCGGAAGTTTACGAGAGTTCTGAATTTTTTCCACATTGTTAGAATTGAGAACAAGGTCAAACATTGTTCGAAAATTATGTGCAACGAGTTGTGTTGTATGGTGGGTTGTTGGTGTGGGTTGACCTGCCAATCGTTGATGGCTAAGGGGCTAGGCGTCTCTTGGTAGCCCTTTCTCAACGATGCGTATTAGCCTGTGCTTTTTGGTGAGGATTTTGCTGCTATTTTTTTGCACACAGCTATTTTTCTGCGTAGAGCTATCTTCTTGCATGCTGCTAGCATTGGGTAACTGTTGTAGTTGTTTATTTAAAGCCCACTCAATATGCACATCCAGCATTTCGTTGTTGCCTCGATGAGATTCCAGTGTTTCAACAATGCGTTGTTGAAATGGCGCATTGCCCATAGCAACAAAAATATTGCGTAACCATTGGGTGTGTCCAATACGTCTTATCGCTGAGCCTTCCATCTTCTTTAGGAAGGTCGCTTCATCCCAACTTGAAAGTGAAACAAGGTCTGCCTCTCGGAAGTCTTCTCTGCGGTGGAAGTCTGTTTGCTCAGTGAGTTCGGCATGGCGGTTCCACGGGCAAACTAACTGACAGTCATCGCAACCGTAAATACGATTACCAATTGCGTCTCTATACTCTTCCGGGATCACACCATCATATTCAATGGTTAAGTACGAGATACATTTTCGAGCATCCACTACGCCATCAGCAATAATGGCGCCAGTTGGACAAGAGGTGATACATGCGGTGCATTTGCCGCACTCATCGACACTGGGTTCATCTGTTGGAAGAGGTATGTTAACTAACAATTCTCCTAGGAAGAACCAAGAGCCAGCGTCTTTATCAAGAATTAATGAGTGTTTACCTGTCCAGCCCAACCCTGCTTTTTGAGCGAGCGGTCGTTCCAAGATGGGCGCTGAATCTACGAAAGGACGTGAGTCTAAACCTTCGACTTCCTTCTCGATTCTTTGTCCCAGCTTTTTCAACTGGTTGCGGAACAATTTGTGATAATCGCGGCCTAAAGAATAACGGCTGATATAACCTTGAGTGGTATCGCTTAGGTTAGAGGCAAACTGAGCTTCTGGTGGTAGATAGTTCATTCGGGCGCTGATCACTCGAATGGTGCCTGGGTGAAGTTCATTGGGACGAGCACGCATCATCCCATGTCGAGCCATCCAATCCATTTCGCCGTGGTTGCCAGCATCTAGCCATGCTTGAAGAGGGGCTTCATGTTCACTTAAATCAACATCGCAGATGCCAACTTTTTGAAAGCCGAGTTCTTTTCCCCAGATTTTAATTTTTTCAGCAAGATGGTCTAGATTCATGGCTTCATTCTTAATTCTTATTTTCTCTGTTTTACAATTAGAGATAAGGC
>NZ_JBFRLX010000313.1:0-2057 GCF_041470165.1 Vibrio sp. 10N.286.46.A8 | reverse complement strand
AGAGAAGGCGGTTTTAATTACGTTATCTTTTTTTAAGCCGAAGATTTTGATACTTAGGCTTTAACGTATAGGTTGTCGGTACGTTTAGCTTATCTAAGATTAGATCTTAAACATCTTTATCGTTTGATGCAGTTCGTCCGAAACATTATTAACATTTTGCGCTGTTTGAACATTTTGCTGGACGTCATCGACAGTCGCTCGCGCCAAATCATTTACATTCACTACATTTTCGTTGATTTCAACGGCTACTTGCGATTGTTCTTCCGCTGCCGCTGCAATCTGGTTGTTCATGTCTTGAATTGTCCCAATCTCATGCTGAATAGTATTCAGCATTTGACTCGCTTGATCTGACTTTTCACGAGTTACTTTAGCTGTTTCCGCATTTTCAACCATAAGCTCAACAGATTGTTTTGCTTGAGTTTGAAGTGATGAAATCATGGTTTGTATTTCGTTCGTGCTTTCTTGTGTCTTGTTAGCGAGGTTACGCACCTCGTCAGCCACGACGGCGAAGCCGCGACCTTGCTCACCCGCTCGAGCTGCTTCAATTGCTGCGTTTAATGCCAGCAAGTTTGTTTGCTCAGCAATACCTCGGATAACATCAAGTATGCTACCTACATTTTGAGTTTCTTTTTCAACACCAAGAATCGAATCTTGAACCTGCTCAATATTCGTTACAAGTAAGCTGATTTGCTGGTTCATGTCACCCACAGTCTCAAGACCTGACTGAGATGAAAGGCTTGCCTCATTGGATGATGATGATGCCTGCATCGCATTTTGAGCCACTTCCGCAACAGTCGCGGTCATCTGATTCATCGCGGTTGCAACTTGCTCTAGCTGCATCATTTGCTCTTCTGATGAGGTACTTAACTGATTTGACGAGGTCTCAAGAGATGAAGATTGTGATGAGAGAGAGTTTGAAGACTGCTCAATATTGCCAATAATGCCTTGGAGGTTACCTGCCATTTCAAGAGTTGAACGGTAGATCCCCGTTTCATCGCCATTTAATTTAGGGATGTTGGTCAGGTCTCCTGCCGAGATTCGACTAACAAGAGCCTCTATGTATTGTGGCTCCCCGCCAATAGGACGATACATTAATCGGGTGACTAATAAGAATGTTATTCCGGTTGCCATAACCGCGAAAATTAGACCAACTACAGTATTTATTTTCACCATCGCATTTGAAGGCGCTTCAATGTCGTCCCAACTTGCCCAAGCCCAAATATTCCAACCTAATGACTCAATTTGAGACGAAACGACATAAAAATCGCCTTTATCTGGAACATTGTAAGAGTGCTCACTGGTCATCTTACTACCGTGTTCACGGTATGATGGTCGAAGATCGTAGATATTTTTACCAATAAAATCTTCATAGCTAGCGGCAACAAGGAAACCATCTTGGCGAGAGACAAATAAGTTTGGCTCTTCAGATAGCTCGTTTATATAGTCTGTAATATCACTCATTTTAAGACTAAGGCCAATCACTGCTTTCGTTTCGCCTCTGGCTTTAAAAGGAATAACAACCGACATGGTTAAATGCCCTGTTGTTGCTAGGTAAGGGTTAGTTACTGATCGTTTTGCACCTGAAAACCCAAGGTTGAACCATTCGCGTTGTTTTTGCTTAGCATTAAAATTAGGAATGATACCTTGATTTTTAACGTCGTAAGTTTTGCCATCAGGAAGACCGATGTAAATATTAAGAACACCAAGAGATTCTTTACTGTTCGTCATCATTTTCAACAGCATCGGGTTGATCATGATGTTACCGGATCTATCAGTATGGATACTGGTTGAAATGCTTTCCAAAGCGCCGAAATACGCTTCCATTTTCCCTTCGACAGCTTTGGCTACAAGAAACGATTTCGTAGACAAGTTATGACGGTAGTCATCCGTGGTTGCAGACTTAAATTCGAAATATCCTATCGTAGATATAACTAAAATCGTTAAACAGATTAGGCCGCTAATTGTTAGCATAATCTTATTTTTGACGGTCATCAGAGCATTTCCTTAACAGTTGTTGCTTATTTTATTGACTAAATTATCCGTATGCTAACATAGGG
>NZ_JBFRLX010000312.1:0-1155 GCF_041470165.1 Vibrio sp. 10N.286.46.A8 | reverse complement strand
ATTCTAGGGATGGCGCTGCTCGGCTCTATTTATGTTCTGCCGATGTATCTCACTCAAATTCAGCAATATAACGCGATGGAAATTGGTGAAGTCTTGATGTGGATGGGTTTCCCACAGTTGTTGATATTCCCAATCGTTCCTAAGCTGACGCAAATCATTAAGCCTAAGTACTTAGTGACCTTTGGTTTCGCGATGTTTGGCTTCAGTTGTTACGTGAATACACATATGACGATTGATTTTGGTGGCCAACAGTTGATCTTGTCTATGGTTCTGCGTGCTATTGGTAGCCCGTTTATTATGGTTCCGCTGTCTTTGGTTGCCATGAAAAACATCAGCAAAATGGACACACCTGACGCTTCGACCTTAACCAACGTAATGCGTAACTTAGGGGGTGCTTTTAGTATCGCGATTATTGCTACGTTGCTAGATAACAAAACGCGCGAGCATTTGGCGCATATCAAAGAGTCGCTACCTTCAGTGAGTCAGTTAGGTTGGCAAACGCTCAAAGATCAACAAGCGTTCTTTATTCAATCAGGAAGTGATGCCGCGACAGCGATGCAACAAGCGCAAGCTAGCCTACTTGGCACAATGCAACGTGACGCCGCTATCATGGCTTACAACGATGTGTTCTTAATGATGACGGCGTTCTTGGCTCTAGCTGCAGTATTGATTCTAAATATGCGTGATTAGCGCTAGAGTTTTGTTTAATAAAGCTTCAAGAAAAGAACAACATTTCGAATAAAAAACCGAACAATTAAACTGAGAGGTAAGCTTATCGGCTTGCCTCTTTTTTATTTCTAAAACACGTATAGCCCAACGAAAATCAGGTAAAAGTAACCTGCGTTTGAAGTCTTTCATAAATGTTATCGAATACTCCTTAATTACCAATAGTTTATTGAGTGTTTGCCTGTGATATTGGCACCTTGACAATGTGCAACTTGACGCCTAAATTAAAAATAACATTTGGTATTGAGGAAAATGGATTTGACCTTACCACCTGACCTACGAGTTTTAATTGTCGACGACTCCAAGAGTGCAACTATTCTTATAAAGCAGCAACTCTCGAGCTTGGGCATTGCACATGATTGCATCTTTATTGCGACCGACTATCGACAAGCAATTAAAGCGGTCGAGACTCACTCTTTTCATGTACTC
>NZ_JBFRLX010000311.1:0-404 GCF_041470165.1 Vibrio sp. 10N.286.46.A8 | reverse complement strand
CAAATTGTTAAAGAGCATGAGACTTTAAGAACCAGTGTTCTAAAATTCACATTTTCTAAAGACTCTCAGGGTCAAACACACCAACCAACGACAAAAGAAGTGGTTTGGATATGACTATAACCAAGAATATTTAGAGAATGGTGGGCGATACCGGGCTCGAACCAGTGACCCCCTGCTTGTAAGGCAGGTGCTCTCCCAACTGAGCTAATCGCCCACGATAGTTTTAATTCCTTCGCGGAGAAAGAATGGTGGGTCGTGCAGGATTCGAACCTGCGACCAATTGATTAAAAGTCAACTGCTCTACCAACTGAGCTAACGACCCAATGGTATCCCGTAGGGGAGTCGAACCCCTGTTACCGCCGTGAAAGGGCGGTGTCCTAGGCCTCTAGACGAACGGGACACTG
>NZ_JBFRLX010000310.1:0-10181 GCF_041470165.1 Vibrio sp. 10N.286.46.A8 | reverse complement strand
CGTTGAGATAATGGTTATGGATTATTTAGATGAAGAAACTCTCATCATCGACAAAGCGCCAAAGGGCTCTAAGGATAACGAAACTGATCAGGTAGCCTCTAAATTGGTCGCTGTACATTCTACCAGCGCCCAAGAAGAGTTTTTGCGACACTTTGATAAGGCAGAGAATCAATTATTCAATATCAGTAGCGATTTACTAACCAAAACACTCAAGCTCTCAACCTTATCTGAACCTGAAGATTTAGCGATTTTTAGAGAACAGTTGATACAGGGTATAAACGACATAAAAGCTCAAGCAACCGAGCTTACTTACCCTATTGCTGTTATCGATAAACTCTGCTTTTTGTATGCAGTGGTCATTGATGAATTCATCATCTACTCCGAGTGGGGAGAAAAAAACGGTTGGGAAAACAAAACACTGCTTAGCGAGCTCTTCGGCATGCGAAATGGTGGTGAGTTGTTTTTCTCTGTTGCAGAGAAAGCAGCACGACAGCCTCACAAACTGATTGACCTTCTAGAGATAGTTTACCTCTTCATAAATGTTGGATTCAAAGGCCAATATCGTGAAGGTAATGCTGACCAATTGAAAGCATTCACCTATCAGTTAGAGCAAACCATCAGCCAATATCGCAATACTAGCGGCGTTTACTGCCGCATCAAAGTGAAGCTCCCAGAAGTAAGGAAGCCAACAAGGCGTAAACGTTACTTAATCACTAGCCTTTTCTTCTTTTGTTTAATCGCAACGAGCATTGGCTTAACCGATTTCTGGTATACCAACACCCACGCTCAACGAGCTCGTGACTTCACGTATTTGCCTAATTTCAGTCAGCGTTACATCGTCTCCGGCGAAGTAAAAGATATTGTCTTTATAAGCGAAGATAAAGACTTAGCGGCTCTTCCTCGTTACGCAAGTAAAGTTGATGCTGTAGAAGTATTGCAAAGCAACAAGTTAACACCAAGTTCATCACATTGGTTGGTGCAACTTGCGACTTTCTCTAGCAAGCAAAGCGCTGACGATTTTATTGATAACCTGTCACCGTCAGTTTATCAGCCTATTTCTTCTCCTTATGAAAAATATTACCGAGTGATATTAAGAGCAAACACAAAAGAAGAAGCAAGAAGTACCAAAGAATGGTACGTAGAAAACGACCAAATAAACGCCATTATTGTTCGTACTTCTGCGCCTGACTTAAACAAGGAAGAATCAAACTGATTATGCCGAAAACTAAATCAAACAAATCGGGCAATACAAAAAAAACAGTAGGTATCTCGATCCTAGTATCTTTTGCCCTTTTTACCGTCGTCTCTAGCATAATTCTATTAACACCTCTCAACGCATATTTGACGTGGGCTCTAGCTACTACCGCAATTATATCTACACTTGTAGGCTTAGTATGTTACTGGGTTCTTAGCAACCGCAGTGAACCATCACAAAAAGAGTCATTCGACAAATCGCTGATTCAGAAAAGACAAAAGCAACTGGCATACCATTTCAAACGCATGGTCAGCAAGCAACGACCAAAAGCTCGCTTAACGAGTCGTTACGACCTGCCAATCTACCTACTATTGAGTCAAAATCCGAATAAAGACAAAAGTATCATCACTCAAATGGGTTATGAGTCATATAAGCTCGACGATTTTGGCAGTGATATTGAATTCCCAATTCTATTTTGGGTCAGCGAGCATTCCATTTTAGTTTCGGTAAGCACTGGCGAAGATCAACACCCAGAATACCTAAAAACACTCTGTCAGTCCCTAACAGCATGGCGCCCAAGGCAGGCCGCGAATGGTTTATTGCTCACGACTGACGTAGCTTCATTGTTGGAAAATAATGAACAAATAACACAAAAAGCTGATGAACTAAAATCGACAATAAAAACGTTTAATCAGGCTTTTGGGGTCAGCTTACCTATTTATAACGTTATCTCTAACATGGGTAGCATCAGCGATTTTTGTCAGTTTTTCTCAGCATTTGACGAATCAAAAAGAGACGACGTATTCGGTGCCACGGCTCCTTATTCTAAACACGGTGGTATCGACGCAGACTGGTTTAATGATGAATACGACCATTTAATCAGTGAGTTGATAGCCAACATGAGCAACGCGCTTGCAGGTCAACTCAACCAGGATTATCGAAACTCAATTGCTAGCGCCCCTTTCCAGTTTGGATTATTGAAACAAAACCTTTGGTTGTTCCTCAACCGCTTGTACCGTGGAGAGCAGCTTAGTGACGCTCTTCAATTCCGCGGATTTTACTTTACTCATGATGGTCAAAGCTCAGCTCAGTCTGACTTGTTGGCGAGCACTGTATCTTATTCGGTAGGTCATGAGCATTATCAACACAATGAGCAGATCCCGGTTAACCAGACCCTTTTTGCTCAATACCTTATGACACACGTGATTTTATCCGAACACGAACTGGTTGGGGTAAACAAGCGTAAAGAAAACGCATTGTTAGTTAACCAAGTGATTTTCACACTATCTTGGGCTAGCTTACTAACCGCCGTATTACTTGTGATTAAGTTTGACTTTGATTTCCAGAATCAACGAGAAGCTGAAGCCGATGTAATGCTTGAGCGCTATAAAGAAGCGATATCAGCATCTCCTTACGACATCGAAAACATGGCTGAAAACATACCTAATCTGTTTTCATTACAGCGAATTTATAACCTCTATAATGAGCCTGAGCCATGGTATACGCTGCCATTTATGCCTAACTCTAGTATCAAAGGAGAGATCGAAAAAGCATATTTTGCAGCGTTACAGAAAGTACTGATTCCTTCTATGGAAAATACCCTAGAGAAAGACCTATTTGTGTACGTCAATCTCGAAGATCAATCTCAGACTCTAGCTTTGCTGAATAACTACCGTTTATTGTTCAGTAAAAATAGGACTAACCTTCATGAGCTTAAAAACTACTACATGCGTACATTCCAAGATCAAGGTGAAGCAGATAGTGTCAATATTGCTCAACTAGAGGTGCTACTGAATGACATCTTCGCGCGTAACCTAACACCAGTGAAATCAAATCACGATTTAGAGAACCTAGCGAAGAAAGTCATTACTCAAACAGGTATCGGAACTCTATTGTATGAACACATTCAAAGTTCAGAAACCTACTCAAAGCGCGTCGATATTCGAAGTGATTTAGGCGATAATTGGGGTTCAGTTCTGCAATTCCCAACAAGTTATGTGGGCTACCTGGTTCCATATATCTATACACCAACGGGGTTTAATGAGCTCGATTTATCCGTCAACTCACCTACTCTAAAAGCAGCCTTACAATCATATGAAGGGGTTGCAGGGGCCTATCCGAGTGCACTCGAAATGCACAGAATCAGCCGTGAACTAAAGCAAACTTATCAAAATGACTACATAAATTATTGGCGAGATCTCATTAGCAATGTAAAAGTCAATGAAATAGCGGATCCTGCACAACTTAAAAAAGCATTCGCTAGCCTATCAAGTGCAAACAGTAACCCACTGGTCAGCCTGTACTCAACCGTCGCTAAGTACACCTATGTGGAACTCGAAATACCAGACAACGAGGGTAAATCGCAAGATCCTGCGACCATACCAATTCAAGACCAAGATAAAAAAGAATCTGCACGCCAGATAACTTTAAGCTTTCAAGCATACAAAAAACAGGTCTCTGCCAACGATCAAGGGAAGAAGCCAATAGACAATCTGCTGAGTGCGATTATTAATGCAAATAAATGGGCAGACAAGTTTTATGAAACCAAAGAACCTCAAAAAGTAGCCTTCGATACTTTATCTGTGACTTTGCAAGCTGGTAACCCTATTGCATCATTATCGAACTTATCAAACGATCATTTAGCTGTAGCAGAAGAAGTGATAAGTAAAATTGTGCATCAAAGTAATGAAATGGTGATGTCGCTGGCTCATGACCACCTTAATACAGCATGGTCAAACGAAGTTTATCAACCATACCAACAACGATTAGCGTCTTTTTATCCATTCAACCGACAGTCCAAACTGGATGTGAGCGTTGCTGATCTCAAGGCCTTCTTCGTTACAAACGGTATAGTTGATAAGTTCTCTCAAAATCGCCTCAATGGATTCGTTAAAAACAATGACGAAGCACCTTACTTACCAGGGCTGTTGCCTGGTACTGCGCTATCTATCACGCCAGATGTATGGACAATGATGGACAAAGCTTCTGATATCAAAAACGCTCTTTTCCTAGCTGATCCATCAAACATTCAGATCGATTTCCAAGTAAAAGCTGTTGATATGACACCAAACATTACCGAATTTTCAATCATTTCGGACAAACCGATCTTCACTTACCGTCACGGGCCGACCTTATGGAGTCAGCAATCATGGCAAGGAGACTCCGAGTTTATCGAGAAACTAGGAGTCCAGTTGAACACACAAGACTCCATAATTGGCCAAAGTACAGTCAAAGGTACATGGAGTTGGTTCCGCTTATTCGGTCCAAATGTGAGTTTTTCATCCGCTCAAGATACACAAGTTGAGTTTGTGTATGGTGACAGTAAAGTAAAACTGACCATCAAAACTCAGGGTCAGTCGAACCCGTTTGTTCCCGGCTTCTTCTCTGGATTCTCGTTACCAAGTGATATCTAGTAAAGCCCCCTCAAGTAGCTCGCTTTGTACATCAAAGCGAGCTCCATCTTATGACAATAATTCTCTGTCAATAAGTTGCTCTTCCTTTGGTTTTAACACTCTGGCAAAGTTGCTTTGAAGGGAGAATTTTCGGACGACGCAAAGCTCAAGCAGGAGCTAACTAACCGTGGCTACACTAATCTCTCTCGATTAGGTAGACGTGTACTTCAAGCCCAGCACCCTAGCTGGGGCGTCGTTACTATAAAGTATGCTCAAGCAGTAAAGCACCGTCACTTTCTCAAACAAGAGGCTGAGTTTCTCTATTCCAACTCCAATTATAACTGGCCAGAATATTGCGATTATTTCTCTAACCAGCAGAGTGACTATCTAGTCCTTTCCCACATTAGTGGAATAACACTATTGCAAATCCAAACCGAGCCTTCTAAGTCAAACAACCTCCCTGCCAACTGGATTACCTTGCTAGAGCGCTCGATTCATCAAGTCCACAAACTTGGTTTCGTTCATGGTGACATTAAACCATCTAACATCGTATTGACTCCTCAAGGGCAAGTGCATTTAATTGACTTCGGCTCTGTCATAAAGAACAGAACTCTGCGTTCCGAGCTACGTTTTGAAAGCTATACACCAAGGTATTCAACACCTAGTTCAGTCTTAGGCAAATTCGATGACTGGTTTGCTCTTGCTGTGATACTAGAAGAGTACTTTGACCAATTTGATAACAAAAGTAGCTCAAAACAGTCCTTCCAATACATAAGTCTACCTAGCAGGTATCACATACTGTTAAGGAAATGTAGGAGCTAGAATAGTATGAGCCCTAGACTACACCATAGATAAAGTTATTCTTTGTTATGCAATGGTTAATCATGCAAAATGACCATTCACATCGCATATAGAATTACGCTTTACATTCTATATTTCAATACCAAAAATTCCCCCCTCAGAACCATGCATTTCCAATAAAACCCACTACGCTTTAACTATGTGGTATCGCCGTTGGCTTAACTTTTTTAGGGACAAAAATGAATCAAATTTCGACAGATAAACCTATTATTTTGGTTGTTGATGACATCCCGGATAATATCCACACCCTGTCAGGTATCCTCAATGAAGACTTTAAAATTAAAGCTGCGACATCAGGTCAAAAAGCGTTAAAGATTGCCTCTTCACATCCAAAACCACACCTGATCCTGCTCGATATAATGATGCCAGAAATGGATGGTTATGAAGTGTGTCGCCGACTTAAAAATGATCCAGTCACCGCCAATATCCCTGTAATTTTTGTTACCGCAAAAACTGATATGGTCGATGAACAAATGGGATTTGAGCTAGGTGCTGTTGATTACATCACTAAGCCAGTTAGCCCACCTATTGTGAAAGCTCGTGTTGTCACGCAAATCTCCCTCTACGACCAAAACTTGGCACTGTCTCGCAAGGTACGACAAAGAACGGAAGCTTTGGCAATGAGTCGATTGGAGATAATCCGCAAGCTCGGCCGGGCAGCAGAATACAAGGACAACGAAACAGGAATGCATGTCGTTAGAATGAGCTACTACTCAAAGATTCTGGCTCAGCAGTTAGACGTGCACGAAGAGTGGGTTGAGCTACTATTCCAAGCCGCACCAATGCATGACATAGGGAAAATTGGTATCCCTGATTCCATATTAGGCAAACCAGGAAAGCTGGATGCTGAAGAGTGGTCAATCATGCAAACACACGTCACCATTGGTGGGGACATCATTGGTGATAACGATTCCAAACTACTAAAACTCGCCCAAGAAATTGCGCTATATCATCATGAAAAATGGGATGGTAGCGGCTACCCTCACAAGCTATCCGGTGAAGATATCCCTCTCAGCGCGCGAATTGTAGCGATTGCCGACGTATTCGACGCATTGACTAGCGAACGCCCATACAAAAAAGCTTGGCCTATTCAAAAAGCGATTGAGCTGATTCAAGAACAAGCTGGCCATCATTTTGACCCTAACTTAGTGCCTATCTTCATAAATAAGCTCGACGAGATGTTAGCGATCAAAGACTCTTTTTCTGATGAACCAGAACACTAAGTTCGCTGGTACTTTATCAATACAGGTACTTTATGAATACTGTTTCAAGATTTGCTACTGATTCCAAAATAATCTTAATCTCTTTTCTCGTTGCGGCTGTCGTTGTATTTTCCGTCGCAGTGGGCGCTTGGATCAATCTCAACGATCGCTTCATCGGTGTCGAACAGTACGCTTCTAGTACTCGACTATTGACCTCCCTCGATAAACTGCGTGTTTACGAGTTGTCTTTCAGTAACGACTATAACGAAAAAGTCATTGCCAACTTTAATCAAGAAGCAAAGCAAACTATAAGTTTAGCCGACGATTATGCCAATCAATATGCGGAATCACTTCCGAGCAATCTACTCACGGAATATTTGATTCAATTCAAGCAATATGTCGGGCTTATTGAGTTGAATCAATCTACCCGAGCGCTAATGGATGAACGATCTAATGCCGCGACCGAGCTATTGCGAGAGATGAGAGATTTGCACAATCAAGCCATTAATCAAAACAGTCAAAATATTCGAGGGTTGCGATTAACTAGCGAAGAATTGACTAACGTTGCCTTAAAAACAAGTCAACTCGCTACTCTCGCCGTTAATATACAAAACCTTGAAAAAGAATATTTGCTCGACGGAAACCTAAAGACCTACTCACTGGTCAAGGTTGAGATGCAAAAGGCTTCACAGTTGATTACCGAATTACACGCTCAAATTTTAGATGACAAAGGACAACAACGTTTAGAGATTGTTGAAAAGGCAAAAAATCGCTATTACACCAACTTAGTTCAACTTCAAGGCGTACCGGTCTCTTCTAAAAAGTTAACAGCCTCGCTCATCAATCAAGTCACTTTGAGCGGCTCTGAATTTTCGCGTTCGGTTGGATTACTCTATCAAGCTAAACAGATCCAAGTCGCAGAACTGAATCATCTCATTTCTCAATCTCAAGCAGAACTATCTTCCCAACTGCTCATAGGTCAAGACCTATTGGCGATTCGCACACTACTGAGTCGTTCAAATAGATTCAACCGAGATTTTCTGCTCGCAAATTCAAAGGAACAGAAGCTCATCGCCGACAAAGTGTCACATGTAATCAATGAGATGCAATCTAAATCAAGCAACGCACAACGACTGATTGCCTTGTACGCACCAGAGGTAAAAATTACTGCCTTTGACGACCATATCAGCGTCTATGAATCGCAATTCACTGAGTTAGTCAGTTCACAAATTCGAGGCCATCAATTACTCAAAGCAATGGATAAAAGCTTCTTAGCACTGCGAGATTTTATTTCTCAGCGCCACTTAGCAGAAAGCGTCAATGTCAAAGATTCATCTAGTGTAACCTCCCATTTGGCCGTAGGAGGTTTGATTTTCTTCGTCATTATTTTGTTGATGGGTTTGCTCGCCAACAAAGCGCATTCAGCTTTAGAAACCTTCACGCACAGCCTAGCTGCTGCACGGGATGAAGCCGATGCAGCGAACCATGCAAAATCCGATTTCTTAGCTAATATGAGCCATGAAATTCGTACACCAATGAACGCCATCATTGGTATGAGTTACCTCGCATTGAAAACCGATTTGACCAAGGCTCAACGTAACTATATCCACAAAGTTAAGCTCTCTTCTGACACCCTACTCGGGCTAATCAATGACATTCTCGACTTCTCGAAAATTGAAGCTGGAAAGCTCGACATTGAGAAAGTTGACTTCCAACTTGAGAATGTACTCGACAATATTACTAACTTGGTTGGCTTACGAGCTTCAGATCGAGGTTTAGAGCTGCTCATTCAAGTAGATAGAGACGTGCCAACCAACCTTATTGGTGACCCTTTGAGACTTGGGCAAATACTGATTAACCTAAGTAACAATGCCGTCAAATTCACCGAAAAAGGCGAAGTGAAGATCTCAATCTCAGTAGCAGAAAGACAAGGCGATGACATCAAATTGAACTTTGCAGTCTCTGACAGTGGTATCGGCATGAAGCAAGAGCAAGCCAGTAAGCTGTTCACCAAATTTACTCAAGCTGACAGCTCAACCACTCGGAAATATGGCGGTACAGGCTTAGGCCTTGCCATCAGTAAAGAGCTCAGCCAACTGATGGGAGGGGATATTCATGTCTCAACGGAGCTTGGCAAAGGCTCGACCTTTTCGTTTACTATTGCTACTCGCGTTAGTCATTCTATTCAGCAACACCGTGTTGTCGTACCTGCATCAATTAACACTTTGAAAGTGTTAGTCGTCGATGACAACTCCAGCGCCCGCTTGATCGTAGGCGATATCCTAGAATCACTAAAGCTGACACCAACACTGAGCTCATCCGTTGATGAAGCTCTTATTGAGTTACATACCGCTGACGCTCAGAACAAGCCATTTGATTTGGTAATCTCCGACTGGAAGATGCCTAAGCGAGATGGCGTAGACTTACTAGCAGAGCTCAAAAATGGGCAGCAGCTCACAATGCCTAAAATCATGATGCTGACCGCATACGACCGAGAAGAGCTTGCTGAACTCATAGAACAAAGAGGCTTTGAAGTACCGAGTATTCTAGACAAGCCAATCACCTCATCTCATCTCTATGACTCTATTGTTTCACTCTATGGACTCGACTCAGACCGCGTATCTCGCAGCGAATTAGAACAACAAAATCAACTCGCTAACGTCCAACAACTGGCCGGAGCTAACATCTTGCTGGTCGAAGACAATGAGATAAACCAAGAGCTCGCAACAGAGCTTTTAGAGGGGCAACAAATTAAAGTCACCATTGCCGAGAATGGTCAGCAGGCGATAGATCTTTATCAACAAGCCATAACTGACGACGTACCTTTCGATGGTATTTTGATGGATTGCCAAATGCCAGTGATGGACGGTTACGAAGCAACCCTGCATATACGTAACAAAATAAAAGACACACAAACCCCAATCATTGCGATGACAGCAAACGTGATGGAGCGGGATAAAGAAAAAGCACTCAACTGTGGGATGACTGACATTATCGCTAAACCGATTGATGTCGGCTCGATGTTCGCGACCTTGGCCAATTGGGTGTCACCTTCTAACCCTGTGCAATTTAATGTTGTACTGCAAGAATCCCCTAACGCTCCACAAGATAGCAACAACGCAGAAAAAGCACCCGAGGCGTTACCTGTCATTGACGGTCTTGATACCAACATGGGATTAATGAGAGCGAGCAACAATCACACCTTATACACGAAGCTATTGAAACGATTTGTTGAAGCCTACTCTGACAAAAGCACCTTAACTGTCGAACTATCAAATAGTGCTCAACAACGTTACTTGCACACCCTCAAAGGTGTGGCCGGTAACCTCGGAGCTAGCGACTTGCATAGTCTATGTGAAAACCTAGAGTCCGAAATTACCGATGACGACCTAAAAGAAAAGGTCATCAAAACCACGATTGAACTCAGCCAAGAGATCGCTAACTCGATCTTCCACACAACAGTCGCCACCGAGAATACAAGAGACCAGCAAGCAAAACCGGAGACATCGCCTAATCAGCCAAGTACTGAAC
>NZ_JBFRLX010000309.1:0-373 GCF_041470165.1 Vibrio sp. 10N.286.46.A8 | reverse complement strand
TTATAATATCATTAATAGCAATACATAAAATGAAACATTTGCTGTGTTCGTTACTTTGCTCTCTATATCTTTTCTTATCGGGCGATTCATTTTTCTCATGCGTTAAATATGCAATATTAGATTTTGCTAGTGGATGGTTGTGTAAATGTCGGTCAGATTTATTTGTTGCTAATTCGCGAGCCAAGAACGGAAAGTTACAGGTGGTAATCTTGTAAAATATTCAAGTGAGTATCACTTTCAATTAGCTGTTGGATTTTAGCCAATAAAAAAGCCAGCTTGGTGGCTGGCTCTGTTTGGGTATCGAAAACGACGTTTACGAGAATGCTGTCTCTACAGCGGCTTTCTCGACTCGTGTTTTATACCAATCGTAGTA
>NZ_JBFRLX010000308.1:0-2323 GCF_041470165.1 Vibrio sp. 10N.286.46.A8 | reverse complement strand
AACATAAGGTACGAGCGGCTTTTTTGATACTTGATAGTCGGTGGGGCGTTACGCCTCCAATCCCTTTCTGATCAAATACTGGTAAGGCAACGTTTCTGTCGCTTGGCCTACCAACTGGTGATCCATGAATCGACAAAAGCTCGGAATATCACGAGTTGTCGAAGGATCGTCAGCTTTTACCAGTAACACATCGCCATCCTGCATGTTTCTAATTGTCTTCCTGACCATCATTACTGGCTCTGGGCAACGCAGGCCTTCAGCTTCTAAAGTGTGGGTTGCCAGTTCAGGTTTGAATGTCATGGTTTGTATCTCTATATCTATCTAACGAGTGAATAATACGTCTGCAGAAAAAATATGCAATAAGTGCTTGGCAAACGGAACCATTTCCTATAACTTAATTAACAAGTTGATAACAACTTAAATCAAAGGCAACTAGCTAAGGAGTGGCGATGTTGACAGGATTAGATAGATTAACAATTTATTCAGTTCTCTGTTTTATTTCTTTTTGTGCGTTAGTACTACGCTCATCGACAGAGACCTCTCTAATGCCAATTTTTGGCATAGTAGCAACGATTATTGGTATTTGGGTAGAGATGCGCCGTTGGCAAGGCATAGCCGAGGAGCAAGAGCACTAACCTGAATACAGCAAGCAAATTCCAATACGACAACATTCCGACACTATCCCCAGATTTTCTTGGGCTTCCCCGCGTAATTGCGGGATTTTTTTTATCTAAAGCATGCTATAAACAACTTAGTGACCAATGATAATTGTATACAGCTAGGTAAGTGGCGTGGAATTAGAAGACATCTATCGTAGAGACCTGAATTTACTGGTCGCCTTAAAGGTATTGATTGAAGAGGGCAGTGTTAGTCAAGCTGCGCTTCGTCTTAACCTAAGCCAGTCGGCAACCAGCCGAGTATTAGGCCGCTTAAGAGAACTACTCAATGATCCCCTGTTTACACGCCAAGGTCAGCACCTTATTCCCACTAAGAAAGCTCTCGAGATCAGCCAGCGCATTGATCAGCCTTTAGAATCATTCCGTCAGTTGCTTAGTCCGAGTGATTTCGATCCTTACTATTGCAGTGAGCGTTTTTTAATTGCGACCACTGACTACGCGATGCAAACTATCTTGCCTTATGCTCTGCCGAAGATTTATGAGCAAGCGCCGAACATCTCTTTGGAGTTTGCACCATTGCAGCATGAGCATTTGTTTAAACAGCTCAGCACCGAACGTGTCGATATGGCGATTTGTCGCCCGAGTGGCAGCATTGCTCCACTTCATCAAGAGGTATTGGGGCCGGTCGGTGTGTCGTGCCTGTTATCTAAGAATCACCCATTAGCCGATAAGCCTTTAAGCCTTGAAGACTATGTATCACTCCCGCACGCGATGATTGCGATCAGTGATGGTGTTAAGGCTTTATTAGACAACGCGTTAGCCAATCAACAGCCTCGTAAAATGGTGTTGCGTGCTTATCACCTTGAAGCGGCATTGGCGATTGTCGATAGAATGCCGTTGGTGATTACTGTGCCTGCTGATTTGGCTTATTTGGTGGCGGAGCGTTATGACTTGGTTGTTAAGCCATTACCATTTGAATTTATGCCGTTTGATTACTCACTGATCTGGCACTCGCGTTGCGATTCTTCTGCCTCGCAACAATGGTTAAGAAGAGTAGTAAAAGAAGAATGTGGTGAGCTGATTCAGAAGCGTATTGCGGATGTAGGTTTGGGTTAGGCTTTGTATTGAATAGCAAACAGAAAAAAGGGCTGATCGTGATCAGCCCTTTTGTTTTGCGTGTTAAGTGATTACAGCTTGATAACTACACGACCAGTAATTTGACCGTTAGTGATGTCTTCCGCAGCTTGAATTGCGCCATCTAAAGACACTTCTTTAGTCGCTTGGCCGTAGAAAGACTCAGGTAGTAATTCAGCCAGTTGTTCCCACGCTTTAATACGTTTTTCACGAGGGCACATTACTGAATCCACACCTTGTAGACGAACGTTACGTAGAATGAATGGCATTACCGTAGTTGGTAAGTCAAAGCCGCCGGCTAGGCCACACATTGCAACCGCGCCGTTGTAATCAATTTGCGCCAATACTTTAGCAAGTACCTTGCTACCTACTGTATCGATAGCACCAGCCCACAGTTGTTTCTCAAGTGGTTTCGCTGGTTCTTCTAATTCAGCACGCTCTACAATGCGTGTTGCACCTAGTGATTTTAGAAGCTCGCCATTTTCTGAAGCTCGGCCAGTAACCGCTGCTACTTTGTAGCCTAGTTGGTTTAGTAGCGTAATAGACACGCTGCCTACGCCGCCACTAGCACC
>NZ_JBFRLX010000307.1:0-559 GCF_041470165.1 Vibrio sp. 10N.286.46.A8 | reverse complement strand
AAAGATACCTATATGTCAGGCTTCTTAGGTTCGTCTTGCTTGAAAGTACTCGATTACGAATTGGCGTGTACCGGCGTATCTGAACTTCTAGCGAAAGAACATAACTTGGATGTGAAAGTATCGACGATTTCAGATAAGAACCAAACCGATTACTACCCAGGCCAAGAAGACATCAAGGTGAAGTTGGTTTATCACCCAGAAACTAAGGTCCTTTTAGGTGGTGAAATCGTAGGTAAGAAAGGAGCCGTTGGCCGCATTAACGCACTGGCCGTAGCGATCACAGCCAAGATGACTACTCAACAACTAGGCTACATGGACTTCTGTTATGCCCCACCATTCGCACGTACATGGGATGCTCTAAACGTGGCAGGTAACGTAGCAAAATAACGAGTGTAAGTTCTGAAGAACGTACAGTTAAAACATCAAAGCAGAGCCTGAGCGCTCTGCTTTTTTAATTCCTTAACTCTACGAACCTTATAACTAGATTAGATAACGACTTATCTAGTGTTTTTGAACTCTCTTTTTGCAAATTCAAGATGTAAAAAAGCCCGCTGATTTC
>NZ_JBFRLX010000306.1:0-3779 GCF_041470165.1 Vibrio sp. 10N.286.46.A8 | reverse complement strand
GTGTGTTAATCTCTTTGTTTAATATATTTCAGGCTTACTATCAGCCATTGCCATACTTTGTTGATAAAAGTGAGTATCACGACAGCTTCGTAGATGAAACTAATCACTACTTTTTCCATATTGTTCGCAATGAAGCCTACTCGTTGCCTGCGATCACTGAGAGACTGATACAAGTTATACCTAGCCACTGTAATGTTGATGTTTTTGTTCGCATTTATCCATCTGTCAACCAACCTGAAAATGATGCTTTGTATATGCTAATTGAGAGAAAGGATGGCGAAGCTCTTAATTACTTGTCATCTATTTTTGAAGTTGAGTCATCTTTTGATTCGTTTGTGAATTACATGGCTCAAAGGAGTTACTTTTGCGAATAATTGGTTTGCTATTAGTATTAGCACTCACAGCTGCAAGTTTCATGATTGATAGAAACGTACTCGCGGGCACTCGTTGGCACTGTAAAACCATCAAAACGGGCTTTATGACGCAGGCATTTCAACCTTATCAATCGTTGTATGAACGTATGACTTTTACCTTCCAATCAGACAATACGTTTATGATTGCAGAGGCGGTAAAGATTGAAGAGAAGGATGGTCAGGTGAGTAAATTGGAGCACCACTCCTCAGGTCGTTATTCGTTAGAAGATGGCGAGTTGTCTATCTCTATCATTGATTATTCGCCGACAACTGAAACTGATGACCCTGTGATTAATCGAGAGTATAGCTCGTATAAGGGGCTGAATATTGATTACTCAGTTGTTGTCACCGATGACTCACTCTATTTATTTAATAAAAATCGTTTCGAAATTTTTAATTGGGTATGTTTTAAGGTTCAGAAGTAGTCATATAACTTCTACACCAAGAGCTTACCGAACTAAAAAAGGCAGGTTGTCCCTGCCTTTTGTGGAAACTTGTTTATTGTTTTACTTAAACCAGAGCGTTGTAACGATCTAGTCCAGCATCTAGATCCGCAATCAGGTCATCGACGTCTTCTAAGCCGATATGAACGCGTATCAAGGTTCCTTCGAAGTTAGGGTTCGCTACCGTTCTCAAGCTATTAAAGCTGCTCGGTTCGTTCGCTAGAATCAAACTTTCAAATCCACCCCATGAGTAACCCATACTAAAGTGCGTCATACCATCAAGCAGAGCAGTCGTTGCTTTTGTGTTTGAGTTCTTAAGAACGAAAGAGAACAAACCATTACCGCCAGTGAAGTCTCGTTTGAAGAATTCATGACCGGGACAAGACTCAAGGGCAGGGTGACGAACATGGTCAACCTCAGGGCGTGTTTCTAACCACTTTGCTACTTTTAGGCTGCTTTCAGCATGTTGGCGAAGTCGAACGTCAAGAGTGCGAATACCGCGAAGACCAAGATAAGCGTCATCTGGAGATACGCACTGTCCCATCAAGTAACTCTGCTCTCTCAGTTGATCCCAACATTTTTCGTTGGCTACCGCCGTTCCTAGCATCACATCAGAGTGACCAACAATGTATTTAGTCGCCGCTTGAATTGAGATGTCGACGCCAAAATCGAACGGTGAGAAGTTAACACCAGCCGCCCACGTGTTATCGAGCATTACAATGATGTCATGTTCATGGGCAATACGTGCGAGTGTTGGAATGTCTTGAACTTCCATGGTGACTGAACCCGGAGACTCAGTAAATAGAACCTTAGTATTTGGCTTAATAAGGTCTTGGATACCTTGACCGATCGTTGGCTCGTAGTAAGTGGTCTCTACACCCATCTTTTTCATTATGGTGTCACAGAAATCACGAGTGGGTTCGTAACAGGTATCGACCATCAGAATATGGTCACCTGTTTCAACAAAAGAGAGGATGGCATTAGAGATGGCTGCCGTACCACAAGGGTAGAGTGCGCAGCCTGCACCACCTTCAACTTCAACCATTGCATCTTGAAATGCGAAATGAGTCGTGGTGCCACGGCGTCCGTAGAAAAGTGTCTTGTTAGCGCGGTTAATGGTCGCTTTGCGTTTCTCTTCTACTGTGTTGAACACGACAGTTGAAGCGCGTTGTACTGGTGGGTTAACGACACCATTAGTCCACTTCTTATCACGACCTGCAGTGATCAGTTTAGTGGTTTTGTTCTCGGACATGCTGTGAATTCCTTATCAATCGGTTATGTCCTATTTAAAACATGCCAATAGCCTTCAAAGCAAGAGGAGAGCGGGAGTTTTTGCGCTTTTCTTTCGCTTTTTAACCTTCCACATCGTTTATCGTGAAAGGTTTAAAATCCGATAGTCGGCGAGTGATGAGCCGCGGTGGACGCATTGATGGAATTAAAGCAGCGGGTTGAATAAGTAAAACAACCTTTCGAAGAAGCGGTTGCGTAGGTTTCTCTGCTCCCATTGCTCCAATTCCACTGGATGAGATGATTCAATATAGGATTGCTGCAAATCAAACAGTTGCTTGGTGAAGTGCACATCATCAACGGCTAGCGTTACTTCGAAGTTAAGCCATAGGCTGCGCATGTCGATATTGACCGTTCCGATTAAGCAAAACTCTTCATCAATCACTACCGATTTGGTGTGAAGAAGCCCGCCGTAAAACTCATATATCTTCACTCCGGCTTCAAGCAGTTCGGTATAGAAGGCGCGAGAAGCCCATTTAACCATTAATGAATCGTTGTTATGTGGAATGATTAATTCTACGCTGACACCACGTTGTGCCGTCATTTTGAGTGTTTCTAATAAGTCGGCACTCGGTACAAAGTAGGGTGTTGTAATACGAACTGAATGGTTTGCTTGATTAATCGCAATAGTAAGAACTTGCAGAATCAAATACTCCGGCATGCCCGGCCCAGATGGCACTACTTGAACTGGATGATGCGTCATTATTTCTTCAACCGGGCACTCTGGTAAATCAGGAAGAATGCGTTCACCGGTTTCCACTTCCCAATCCCAACCATGAATTGCTGACAACACGTTAACGGTTGGCCCAGTGACGCGAACCATGACATCAATCCATTGGCCGACACCTGAGCTCTGTTTGAAATGAGCTGGATCTACCATATTCATTGACCCGGTATAGGCGATGGACTCATCAATCACGATGATCTTCCGGTGCTGCCTTAGATCTAAACGGCGTAAGAAAATACGCCAAGGACTAACCTCTAATGCTTGGACAACGTGAACGCCAGCGTCTTTCATCATTGAACGCCAGTGACTTTTGAAAAAACGCGGGCTACCTGCAGAATCGAGTAAAACTTTAACATCGACACCACGTTTTGCTGCTCGAATAAGTGCGGAAGCAACGGAGTCAGTTAAGCCACCGGGGTGCCAAATATAGAAAACCATTTTGATACTAGTCTGGGCGTTTTCTATATCTTCGATAATTGCGTGTAGGATCTCATTAGGAGAAGCTTGCAGTGAAAGTGTGTTTCCGCTGAGAGCTGGAATGCCCATCCGATTGTTACAAAGCTCATCAATTTTGTGGATAGGAGAGCCGACTTTACCTGGAAGGTGGACTTGGCAATCATTTAATTGGCGGAACCAATCACCAAAAGGCGTAAACATGCGATGTGCCCGCTCAGCCCTCTTTCTACCGAGATTTAGCTCTCCGAAAAGGAAGTAACAAGCGACGCCAACAATAGGGATAATGTAGATAACCATCAACCATGCGAGAGAAACGCTGACAGAGCGTCGTTTTAGTACGACACGAAAAGTCACACCGGCGACAAGGACCCAGTATAAAGCGACAGAAGCTAAAGTTAAAAAATGGTAGAGCTTTTCCACATTGAATACTCGAAAAAAGAGACACTTAGATAG